>CAZOTD010000013.1:0-17563 GCA_964582685.1 uncultured Treponema sp.
AAATAAGATATAAAAAATAAAAATTCCATTGTCGAACTCGATTTAGAAATTTTGCCGCAAGTTAAAAAAAATCGACTGAGAATTTATCAAACTGACTTTTTCTTTGAAAGTTTGATGATTTTATGTTTTGCGTTTGATTGAATATATTGCGGTTGATTGTTAATTGTTGTATTATCTATGCTATGATTTCAGAAATTAAAGCTGTTGTTTTTGATATGGACGGAGTTCTTCTTGACTCTGAATCTATCTGTGACAAAATCTGGCATAGACTTTCTGTTGAAATGAAACTTCCTGACATTGAACTTGCTATTATTGAAAATCGCGGTTGCAATACAGATTTGATGGCAAAACAGTTGAGTGCTCGCTGGGGAAAAAGTTTTGATGAGCAGAAATTTTTTTCTGACTTCTCAAAATATTTTCACGAAATTGAATTTTCTTCAGGAGTTCCTTTATTGCCACAAGTTCTAGAAACTCTTGATTATTTAAAGGAAAGAAAGTATTGTCTTGCACTTGCAACAAGTACAAAGCGCGAAACAGCAACTCGACAACTAAAAGCAGTAAAAATCTGGGATTATTTTGATGCCAAAACTTTTGGTGATGAAATTCAACATTCAAAACCAGCTCCAGATATTTACTTAAAAGCGGCTTTGGAACTTAATGTTTTGCCAGAAAATTGTGTTGGAGTAGAAGATAGCCCTAATGGAATTCGAAGTTGCTTTGCGGCAGGTTTTAAGCCTGTTATGGTTCCTGATCGAATTGAACCTACAGCCGAGATTAAAAAACTTTGCTGGAAAATTGGAAAACCAATTTCGATTCTTAAAGAATTCCTTTAGAATAGAAGTGATAAAGCTTATGTTGCGATTTTCAATTTGTCAGAAAATTGCACTAAACATCTAGTTGTAATATTGATATTTTTTTAATAGGGGAAAATATGAAAAAAATAATTTCAGTTATTTTTTCAATTTATTTGATGTTTTTTATGACAGCATTTGCAAATAATTCAAATGCAAAAATTAAAATTTGGAATGGAATTGATATTAAAGGCAAACAAAAAAGTTATCTTGTTCCATATTTTGCAGAAAAAGATGGAACTCAAAAACCTGCAGTTATTGTATGTCCTGGCGGAAGTTATCATCATCTTGGAATGAGTCATGAAGGTCATCAAGTTGCAAAATGGTTTCAAAGTCAAAATATTAATGCGTTTGTTTTAAGATACAGAGTTTCGTCAGATGGTTTTAATCATCCTGCAATGCTTGAAGATATTCAGCGTTCAATTCAAATTATTCGGGAAAATGCAAATTCTTGGAATCTTGATAGCAATAAAATTGGAGCAATTGGATTTTCTGCTGGTGGGCATCTTGTTTTAATGGCAGGCGTTTTTGGAGATTCTGTTAATGAACTTGAGAAATATGGAATTAAAACTAAAATAAGTCTTAAACCTGATTTTATAATGCCGATTTATCCAGTTGTTTCTATGGAACAAGATATTGGACATGCTTGGTCAAGAAAAAGTTTGCTTGGAAAAAATCCATCAAAGCAGCAGATTGAAGAGTTTTCTATGGAAAAACAAATAACTTCCAAAATGTGTCCAGTTTTTCTTTTATGTAACAAAGATGATCGGACTGTAAATTATCTTAATTCCGTAAGATTAGATGAAGCGTTGACTAAAGCCAGTGTTCCCCATGTTTTTATTTTGAATGAAAAGGGAGGTCATGGTTTTGGAATGGGAAATTCAAAATTCACTAAAGAAACTAACTGGAATCAAAAATGGCTTTTGCCTTGGTTAAAGCAAGAGGGAATTGTTAATTGATATTAACATATTCTGATGCTTAATGACTTTCAACTTTATAGCGTAATGTTTTACTGTTGTATGTTGTTCAAAATGCAACAATTAATGCCCAAAAACAAAATGCTATTACTTTGTTTAATGTTTTGTAGCAAAACATAATTTGCAGTTGAAAATCAAATAAATGTGTTTTTTGCTTGGAGAAAAAAATGGATATAAACACGGAAATTATTCTTCAGATTCTTTTGTCTGTTGGCGTAATTTTAATTGTTGCAAAATACTGTGGTATTCTTGCAAGAAAAGTTGGAATTCCAGAAGTTGCTGGAATGATTGTTGCAGGTCTTTTGTTAAGATTTATTCCCTGGTTTCATAATTTTGGTGGCGATGAACCTAATCCTATTTATGCAGAAGCAAACCGATTTATTTCTTATATGTCAGAAATCGGCGTAATTCTTATTATGTTTTCTGCTGGTTTAAGTACAAATTTAAAGTCATTAATAAAATCTGGCGTAAAATCTACAATCATTGCTTTTACAGGCGTTATTGTTCCTCTTGTCATGGGAACTATAATGGCATTTTTCTTTTTTGGATTTGATGGTTTCGGAACGCCTGAGTTTTTTAAATGTCTTTTTATGGGAACAATTTTAACGGCCACATCTGTAAGTATTTCAGTTGCAGTTTTAAAAGAATTTGGAAAAATAAAAACTGATGTTGGACAAGCAATTATCAATGCCGCCATTATTGACGATGTTATTGGAATTATCGTACTTACAATTGTTCTTGGTGTAAGTACTGGTAAAGGAGGTTATCTTTCAGTTTTACTTAATACAATTTTATTTTTTGTATGTGCCTTTGTTGTTGGATTTATTGTTTACAGACTTTTTAAATGGTATGATAAACGACATCCTCGTTCTCATCGAATTCCAATTTATGCACTTGGCGTTGCCTTTATTTTTGCTTATTGTGCTGAAAAGTTTTTTGGAATTGCAGATATTACCGGCGCATACATTGCTGGAATTGTATTGTGCAATCTTCACGATGCTTCTTATATGGAATCAAAAATTGATATTAATGCTTATATGCTTTTTAGTCCGCTTTTCTTTACAGGAATTGGCTTAAAAACCAATTTGACTGGTCTTACTGCGGATCTTCTTTGGTTTGCTATTGCGTTTGTAATTGTAGGTTGTCTTTCAAAAATTATAGGTTGTGGTTGCGTTTCACGATTTCTTGGATTTAATCGAAAAGAAAGTTATCAAATTGGAGTTGGAATGATGGTTCGTGGTGAAGTTGCTCTTATTGTTGCAACAAAAGGTCTTGCAAATGGCCTTGTTGAATCAAAGTATTTTACTGCAGTTATTCTTTTGATAATTGTTTCATCAGTCCTTGTTCCAATTTTGTTAAAACGTTCGTTTTTAAAATCCGATAAAAACTTGCAAAATGCGCAAAAGTAACTTAATGACAGCAACAAGCAAAAGTAACTTGATTGTCTAATCACGGCAATTTTAATATAATATTTTTTATTTGAAATTAACAGCAAAGGATAAAAGAGGTAGATATATGTCAGATGAAGTTAGAGTTCGTTATGCACCAAGTCCAACAGGATTGCAACATATCGGAGGTGTAAGAACTGCGCTTTTCAATTATTTGTTTGCTCGCTCAAAAGGTGGAAAATTTATTCTTCGTTTGGAAGATACTGATCGTACACGATACGATGAAAAATATGTTCAAAATCTTTATGACACAATGGCTTGGCTTGGAATTGATTGGGATGAAGGTGGCGACAAAGGCGGAGAATATGGACCTTATGTTCAATCTGAGCGCTTTGAACTTTATAAAGAATATGCAATGAAACTCATCGAGAATGGGCAAGCATATTATTGTTTTTGTGATGCAGAACGTCTTGACCGCATCAGAAAAATTCAAACAGAAAACAAAATGGCGCCAGGCTACGACAGAAATTGTCGCCATTTAACTGATGAAGAAGTAAAAGCAAATCTTGATGCAAAAAAGCCTTATGTAATTCGACTCAAAGTTCCAATGGAAGGAACTACAAAATTCCATGATGAGATTTTAGGTGATATTGAATGGAAGAACGAAGATATTTCACCTGACCCTGTTTTGCTAAAATCTGACGGATTTCCGACTTATCATCTTGCGAATATTGTTGACGACCACATGATGAAGATTTCGCATGTAATGCGTGCTCAAGAATGGATTCCTTCAACTCCGCTGCATGTTCAAATGTATAAAGCGTTTGGTTGGGAACATCCTGAATTTTGTCATCTTCCGATGGTAAATGGGCAAGATGGAAAAAAACTTTCAAAGCGACATGGTTCAACTTCGTTAAATGAATTTCGTGCTCGCGGTTATCTTCCAAAGGCAATTGTAAATTATGTTGCGATGCTTGGTTGTTCATATATTGAAGGTCAAGAATTTTATTCGCTTGAGGAACTTGCTAAAAATTTTAAACTTGAACATCTTAATAAAGCGCCTGCAGTATTTGATTACAAAAAACTTGAATATTACAACGGAAATTATATTCGCCAACTTTCTGCACAAGAACTTTATAAATGGACACTTCCATTTATAACAGGAACAGGAGATGCAACTCTTGAAATTAATCCTGAAAATCCTCAGCCAAAACCAAATGTTGGACCTGAATTTTCAGGTGTTGCTCTTGGAGATGATGGCAAACCTTATTGTGTTGATAAATCGATGAATATGTCTTCAGAAGATGTTGAAAAAACTCTTCTTGGTCTTATGCCTCTTATTCAAGAACGATTAAAGTTTTTGACAGAAGCGGCAGAGATGGTTCGCTTTATGTTCACAGAACCGAAAGTTCTAAGTGCCGAACAAATTATTCCAAAGAAACTTGATCTTGCAAAAACTAAAGAAGTTCTTGAAGAATCAAAAGATTTTGTTTTAAAAATTTTTGAACTTGACCATGATGGTGCCGAAAATCTTGCAAAAGAAAAAGCTGAAAAACTTGGAATAAAACTTGGAGATTTTATGATGCCAATTCGTATGGCTGTTACAGGAAGTAGAGTATCGCCCCCATTGATTGGCTCAATTTTAGTTCTCGGAAAAGAAAAATCTCTTGCAAGAATTGAAAAAACTCTTTTATCACTTTAGATATGAGTGATAATAGATTTTCAAAATGGGTCGCAGTTTGGGGAAATGCGACTTCAATTTCTGAGCGTGAAATTTCTACCTATTCAAAAAATATTACTTTAAGGTATCCGATTTTCATTAAATTCGATGGAAATAAACTTCGTTTTCATTTTTCAAATTTTACTGGCACTGAAGATGTTAGAATTACAAAAGCGTTTGTTGCACTAACTTTAGAGGATTTAAGTGTAAACGATTATAAACCGATTGCTATAACTTTTAAAAAAAGTACTCAAGCAATTATTCCGCCTAAAAGTGAAATTGTAAGCGATGAAATTCCGATTGAAATAAAAGCTGGACAAACAATCGAAGTTAGTCTTTATTTTTCTGATTTTACGCAAATGAATTCTGGAACGCTTATTACAGGTCCTTTGTCAAATGGAAAATTTGCTTATGGTGATTTTTCGGAATGTCAAGATTTTCCTCCAGAAGTTTCTAAAAATACAAATTGGTTTTATTTTCTAAATACAATTGATATTTTTACAGAAGAAAAAAATTATGCTCTAATTTGCTATGGCGATTCTATTACTGCACAAAGTTGGCCAGATTTTTTAACTCTTAGAACTTGTGAACATTCGTTTAACAATGTTTCGATAATCAGAAGAGCAGTTTGTGGAACAAGAATTCTTAGACAATACAATTGCATTACTTATGCAGCGTATGGATTAAAAGGCGAATTGAGATTTCCTTATGAAATGAAAACTTGTGGAGCAAAAGTTGTAATTATTCAACATGGAATTAATGATATCATTCATCCAGTTGGCGTTGAGGTAAATCAATTTCGGCCTTGGTCTGATATGCCAACAGCACAAGATTTAATTGACGGCTTTGAAAATATTTATTTAAAAACTGCTTTAAAGTTTGGCTATAAAGTTTATGGTGGAACATTGCTTCCGATTTATGGCTGGAGAACTTACGAGCCGTTGCGTGATAAAATTCGCAATTCCTTTAATGAGTGGATTCGAACTTCTGATAAACTTGATGGTTGTGTTGATTTTGATAAAGCAGTTCGCGACAAAAAAAATCCTGAACGTTTTCGAGTAGGATTTGATTCTGGTGATCATCTTCATCCAAGTCAAGACGCTTATAAGGCAATGGCAGAATCTGTAGATGAAAAACTTTTGCTACTTTAAAAGAATTTTGTTTTATGCGATGATAATTCTATCAAAATAATAAAAACTTTGTCTAAATTAATGATATATGTTTTTACTTTGAATTTGGGAGAATAATATGAAATTGTATCCTGTAATTACAAGTTTGCTTGAAACAGATCTTTATAAATTTTCAATGGGGCAGGCGATTTACCATCAATTTCCATCATATAAAACTTGCTGGACTTTTAAATGTCGCAATAAAGATGTAAAGTTCTCTTTTGCAATCGTAGAAGAAATTAAGGAGCAAATTAAAAATTATTGCAATCTCAAATTCACGGAAGATGAACTTAATTATCTTCGTCAGATTGAATGGCTTCATGAAGATTATATCGAGCATCTTAGAATTTGGACTCCACGCTATGAAGATTTTGAAATTTCTTCTGATGGAGAATGTGGCTTTTTCCTTGAGGCTTCAGGAACTTGGC
Source organism: uncultured Treponema sp. (assembly GCA_964582685.1). GTDB lineage: Bacteria > Spirochaetota > Spirochaetia > Treponematales > Treponemataceae > Treponema_D. The sequence continues at coordinate 6,534 of CAZOTD010000013.1, forward strand.
TTAATACTTCAATGTATGAAATTCCAATTCTTGCAATTATTAACGAAGTATATTTTAGAATGCAATACGATTATCAAAAACTTTTTGAACAATACAAGCACAAACTTTCAGAAAAAATAAATTGGCTTATAAATGGAAAATTCAATATTGGTGCTTTTAGTGAATTTGGGTTAAGACGCCGACTTTCTGCTCAAGCACAAGATCTTGCTGTAAAACTTCTTTGCGAAAATAATCACAAATATAAAGAATCATTTTGTACAGGAACTTCCAATGTTTTTCTTGCAAAAAAATATAATGTCAAACCAGCAGGAACAATGGCACATGAATTTGTAATGTGTGTTGGACAAGGAAATCCAATGTACAATCCTGCGTATTCCAATAAGTTTGCAATGGAATCTTGGACAAAAGAATATGGCGTATTAAACGGAACATATCTTACAGATACAATTGGTGAACAAACAACTCATCGCGATATGGGATATACATACTCTTGTCTTTTTGGAGGAGTTCGACACGATTCTGGTGATCCTTATCAATGGGGCGAATCTTGGATTCAACACTACGAAAAATATTACAACAAATATCATGACGAAAGAGTAAATCCAAAATCTAAAATGCTCCTTTTTAGTGACGGACTTGATTTTGAACGAGCTTCTAAACTGTATGAACATTTTAAGGAACGAATCAAAGTCGCGTTTGGAATTGGAACTTATATTTCAAACGATACAGATGTTGAACCGTTAAATATTGTAATGAAAGTTTCAGAATGTAATGGGCGCCCAGTTGCAAAACTTTCAAATGATTGTGGAAAAACAATGTGCAAAGATAAAGAGTATGTTGAGTATCTTAAAAAAACAATAGAATGGCGACTTACTCATATTTTGAATGAATAATTTTAAGGTTTGTGTTGCAAACTTTTTATATAACTTGCGATAACTTGCGATTTTTTACTTTATTGCAAAATCGCACTAAAAAGTCAATTCGAAAATTGATATTTTCTCTTTGACTTTTTATGGGAGAAAGATATGGTAGATTATACCGAAGGTTCTGGAAAGCAATATCATACAGGTGTTGGACCTTGCGATATTGGAAAATATATTATTATGCCAGGCGATCCAAAACGGTGCCAGAAAATTGCAGAACATTTTGAAAATTCCAAATTTGTTGCCGATGTTCGTGAATTTGTTACTTATACAGGAATATTAAATGGCGAAAAAGTAAGCGTTACTTCAACAGGAATAGGAGGACCTTCTGCAGCAATCGCTATTGAAGAACTTTCAAAATGTGGTGCACATACTTTTATCCGTGTTGGAACTTGTGGCGGAATGCAAGAAAATGTAATGGGCGGCGATATTGTAATTGCAACTGGTGCTGTTAGGATGGAAGGAACTTCTCGAGAATACGCTCCAATTGAATATCCAGCAGTTGCAAATGTTCAATGTGTCAATGCTTTAATGAATGCTTGCAAAAAATTGAATGTTCAAAACCATGTTGGAGTTGTTCAGTGCAAAGATTCTTTTTTTGGTCAGCATGAACCTGAAGTTATGCCAGTAAGTTATGAACTTGAAAATAAATGGCAAGCATGGTTAAAAATGGGTTGTCTTGCTTCAGAAATGGAAAGTGCCGCATTATTCATTGCTGGTCAATTTTTAAAAGTTCGGGTTGGTTCGTGTTTTCTTGTAATTGCAAATCAAGAGCGTGCAAAAAAAGGACTTTCTAACAATCAAGTACATGATACAGAAATTGCAATAGATGTCGCGATTGAAGCAATAAAAGAGCTTATCGAAAAAGATAGAATAGATAATAGTCGCTAGTTAAACGACAATTTTTATAAAAAGAGAAAAATTATGTTACATATTGGTTATCATGAATCTACATCAAACGGTTTTGCAGGGCTTGGTCTTGAAGCTTTGGAAGTTAATGCAGATACTTTTGCTTTTTTTACACGTAATCCGCGTGGTGGAAAAGCAAAACCAATTGAAAGTAAAGATGCACAAAAACTTGTAAAAATCATGACTGACAATAATTTTGTATCACCTGTCGCTCATGCTCCATACACGATGAATCCTTGTTCTGCCGACGAAGGTTTAAGGCATTATGCACTTGAAATGATGATAGACGATTTTTTGCGCCTTGAATCTATTCCTGGCTGTTTTTATAATTTTCATCCTGGAAGTCACACTGGACAAGGAAGCGAAGTTGGAATTGATTTTACTTCATCTATGATTTGTAATGCAATTAAGATGACCCAAGAAAAACTTGGAAAATTGCCTACAACAACTCTTCTTATCGAAACAATGTCGGGCAAAGGTTCTGAAATTGGAAGAACTTTTCAAGAGATTCGTTTGATTTTAGATAGTGCAGAAAATAAATTTGGCTCATCTCTAAAAGATAGACTTGGAGTTTGTCTTGATACTTGTCATATTTGGGACGGCGGTTATGATATTGTGAATGACCTTGATGGAGTTATAACGCAATTCGATAAAATTGTAGGACTTGATAGATTAAAAGCAATTCATTTAAACGATAGTATGAATGAACTTGGTTCACACAAAGACCGTCATGAAAAAATTGGACAAGGGCATATTGGAACACAAGCATTAAGTCGTGTTACAAATCATCTGGCTTTATGCAAACTTCCATTTATTCTTGAAACTCCAAATGATAAATCTGGTTATAAAAGCGAAATAGAACTTCTTAGAAAAATGTATCGACAATAAAAAAAGTTAAAAGCAAATTCACAAATAGTGTATATGCTTTTAACTTATATCTTTTTTTGAATATAAATTCAGTTTTTTATGCTTGCAAAGCTGTTACTGCGACTGTAGCAACAATGTCATCTACGTTACATCCACGACTTAAATCGTTTAATGGTTTTGCAAATCCTTGACAAATAGGACCGATAGCAAGCCAACCTCCCATTCGTTGACAGATTTTATAACCGATATTTCCAGCATTTATATTAGGAAAGATGAATGTATTTGCATGACCGGCAACTTTATTTCCAGGAGCTTTAAGTTCACCAACTTCTGGCACTACAGCAGCATCAAATTGAAATTCGCCATCTAATGCAAGGTTAGGGCAAGTCGCTTTTGCAAGTTCTGTCGCTTTTTGTACCTTTGTTACAGTGTCATAGAATTTTGCATCGTTTCCTGAACCTTTGGTAGAAAAAGAAAGCATTGCAACGCAAGGTTCAATTCCAGCAATTTTTTTTGCTGTATCCGCAGAAGCAATTGCAATATCAGCAAGTTCTTCCGCTGAAGGTTCAATATTAATTGCGCAATCGCCAAATATTGCAACTCCTTCAGGAATGTATTTGTTTCCATATTCTGGAGCAACCATTATAAAACAAGAAGAAACTGTTTTTATTCCAGGAGCAGTTTTGATTACTTGAAGACCTGGTCTAAGCGTATTTGCTGTTGAGTGGCATGCTCCAGAAACAAAACCATCTGCATCGCCTGCTTTTAAAATTAGCGCTCCATACATTGTGTGATCTTTTAAAATATATTTTTTTGCATCTTCAATCGTTGCATATTCTGGAGCACCTGTTTTTTTGTTGACTTTACCTTTTCTTGCGTTATATAAAATTTCTGCGTATTTGTCTGCGTTGGAATCATTTGCTGGATCTACAACTTTAACTTTGTCAAGATTTACAGAAACTCCAGAGGCTTTAATGTCTTCATCAGAACCAATAAGGATAATCTTAGCGATTCCTTCATCAACGATTCGATTTGCTGCTTCTACAACTCGTTTGTCTTCGCCTTCGCATAATACGATTGTTTTTCCTGTAAGTTTTGCTTTTGAAAGTAAATTGTCTACAAATGTCATGTTATTTTCCTCCACTTGAAATGCAATAAAAATAGTATTATTAGTTTATAAAGTATATCAACTCATAGCGATTTTTACAACTTCTATTGCTCCATCATAAATATGAATTTTGTCGTTTTGAATAATTGCATTTATGTTGTATTGAAGAATGTCGTCTTCTTCGATTAATAATGTTAAAACTCGATGAAGAATGTCAGAACTTGTAATTTCTTTTGTTCCATCTCCAATTTCTGAACTGTGTATTGCTCCCCAAGCTTCGTGGCGACCTACACGTTGAATGAATAATTTTGGAATCGGATAAAAAGAAAGTTCACTTGGTTTTGTAATCATAAAATCACATTGGCGCATTAAAATATTTGTTGTATAAACTGCTGCATAAAAATCTTTGTGAAGAAAAATATGAATTCCTGTAATTAAATTTTCCTCCATTGCAGCAATAAATTTTTGAGTTTTTTTCCAATCGGAATGTATTGTGTATTTTAAGTTGTTTTTATCAAGTTGCTCTTTTAATACTTGTAAGCGACCTTCATGGTCGCCCATATTAATTAAAAGTGTTGCCTTATTATTTTTTATGTAATTTTTGCAATATTTTGCAATATCAGCAAATTTTAGTGCTTGTGCGCCAGCACCTCCCATTGTTAAAAGCAGACGTCGTGGTTCTTGATTTTTTATTCGTTTTAATCGTTTTTTACAATCTATTAAAATATTCGATTTTAATTCATAATCGACATAATGTCCGGCAAGAATAATTTCTTCTTCTTTTAGACAATGTTTTATAGGAATTCCTTTTTCCATATTTAGTAATGCTCTGTAACCCATATATCCAGACGGAGATTGGATTGTATGTATTGAACCTTCTACAAGCCAAAAAGCTAATGGAAGATTATCTGGAATCATCGAAATTACTTTTTTATTTCCATTAATTATTGCTGCATGTCCAATCCAAGGATGTGCGGCAATAATTGGAATTTCTTTTGGTAGTTTTTCAAATGCTGGAACAAAAAAATCTGACAATAATCTTTGTTGTATAGAAGAATCTAAAGTAAGACTTGTTTTTGAAGTTACTTTTTCCCAAATGTGTTCGTTAAACCATTTCCATTTTTGTGACAGTCGACTAAAACTATTGTATAAATTTTCTAGGAATTTGATTGCTTTTGCAATCGGTGAATCTTGGAATGACATCAAATCAAGAAGATATGATTTTACTCCACTTGACTTGGCGGCAGAAGCAAGTGCAATTGCAATTCTCCAATGACCAAATCCCATTCTTATTGTTCCGATTATAATGCTGTTTTTTGGATTTATTTCTTGATATTTCAATTTTTTTCCAGTTACATAATCAATTTGGGCATTCTGATTATTTCGAGGTACTAAAGTCCAAACATTAAAGTTTTTGTATACTTCGCCTTTAGGAATTGCAACTAAATCTAAAGGTTCGCTTCTTTTTCCGAAGAAAAGTTTGCAAAACTTTACTGTAAGTTTTGTAAAAAATAAAGCCGATTTAGAAATTTCGTTGCCAAATGGTTTTGTATAATCTTGATTATTCATGTTCTATATTTTACAACTGTTTATTTTTGTTGTCGAGAAAAAAAATGTGCATAAGTGCACGAAAAAATATAAACGTACGGTCCTCTTTGTCAGTTTTGTTTAGTTTGAAATAATTAGTGCTTACACGATTTGCAGGTTGCAAAGAAATCATTGCTGATTTTGTTCAAATGAAACGCTTTCAAAACAAATCGCAGAACTTCAGAAAAAAAACACAAAAAAAGAATATTCTTGACAAAATACAGCAATAAATACAAAATATTCAAATAAGCACATTGTAATAAAAAGCGAGGTAAATTGTGAAAGACGATATTCTTACAATCGACGAAGTTGCTAAATATCTTCGTGTTTCAGAACGAACTGTTTATGATTGGGCTCAAAAAGGTGAAATTCCTGCTGGAAAAATAGGAACTGTATGGCGTTTTAAAAAATCAGAAATTGAAAAATGGGTAAATGAACGACTTTCTTCAGGTTCAAAATCTGCAACTACAAAACAATCTGTTGAAATAAAAAACATTCTTTCTCCTGACCGTATTATTTATATTACTCAATCTCGAAAACGTGATGCTCTTATTGAACTTTCAGCAAATTTAAGCACTGCTCCACAAGTCAAATTTGCACACGAACTTGAAAGTGAAATTCTCAAGCGAGAAGAACTTATGTCTACTGCAATTGGTCGTGGAATTGCAATTCCTCATGTAAGACTTTCGTCTGTTACTGATCTTGTTATGTCAGTTGGAATTTGTAAATCTCCGATAGTTGATTTTCAAGCGATTGACGATGTTCCTGTTCAAATTTTGCTTATGATTGTTGCTGCTTACAACCAACATTCATATTATCTTCAAACTTTGAGTTTTTTAAGTACAAAACTTAAAAGTTTAGAACTTCGCGATGCACTTCTTAAATCAACAACTCCAGAAGTTGCTTATGAACTTTTAATACAAGACTAAAATAAGAATCACAATATGTTAATTGTATAATTTCCAAATTTTAAAGTTTGGAACACGCATGAAAATTAAAACAAAAAAATTTGGCAAAGAAAGGTGTGCGACTTAGTTTTTATATTTAGTGAAAAGTTATTGAACAAATTTTTTATGTTCAAGCGATTTTATGTTGAGTTGAGGTTTTTATGATTTTTTATGGAAGATCTACTTCAATCCATTTTGTAGTATCGCTTTGTTCTTGTGCAATAAGTCCAAAATTCACTTTTGCTGTAGTTTCACCTAAAACATAGTCAATTCCATCAACATTTATTTTTGCACCATTTTGATTTACTGCTGCACCAAAAACTGCATGATTATATTCTCTTGAGATGAAAAGTTCGCTTTTGATTCCAAGATGTTCGAGAATAATGCACATAAGCATTGAACGACTATCGCAATCACATCCTTGCCCTTGAATTGCCGCTGCCACAACTGTAAAATCGGTATTTGAATTATCTCTTTCATATTTCATATCTTGAACCCAATCTAAAAGCATTTGAATTATTTCAAGTTCGGGCGAAACAAAGTTAGCTTTTTGTGCAGAAGGCAAAAGTGATTTGTAAATGTCATTGGAAATTTGATCAAAGATATTAAAACTTTCTCTAAAAATTTGTCTATAATATCGTTGCCACGCTTCTTTCCAAGATAAATGATTTGCATAAATTTTCAATACAGCATATTCTCTCTCAAGTACAAATTTACTTCGTTCAACTGCTTCACTTTTAATTGACGAATAAATTGTTTTTCCTCCAATGTTCACAATTATTTTTTCTGATTCAGATTCATTTTCTGTATTTGGAAAAGCAAATGTTGTAATAGGACCTGGTCTTCTAAAATCTTTTTGTTCAAGAAAAATGCTATCAAGAATTGAAAGCATGTATTGGTCGCAGTCGTGGCTGATTTGAATATCTGCATAAGTTAGCATAAGTATGTAACATTGTTTTTTTGATTCAAAATCTGTGCTAGAAAATCCTAAAGCCCAACCAGCATAAAGATTTTGATCTGGCATTACAAATTGAAAAGTTGAAAGGCAACATTTTCTGCCATACCAATCAAATTCTTCGGAAACACCTTTTGCGTTAAGGCTTTCTATTGCAGATTGAATCATTGCTTTTGAATTAGAAAATTCTTGTTCGGGATAAAATTTTAAAGCGAATTTTACAGGCATAAGTTTTGATTCAAAGAAAAATGCTCCAGGTTGACTGTCTGTAATTACATAACTTTCTGGAATGTCAATTGTAAAGGCAACATCTTCAAAATTATATATGTCTGCGTAAATTGAATTTTTAATGCAAAATATTGAAAATAAAGCGAAAATATATTTAAGAATATTTCTTGTCATTTTTTCCCTCTTTTTGTATAGTTCATATAAATTATGAATCCAATTCCAATTATATACGAAGATTCAGAAATAATCATTATTAATAAGCCTCAAGGGATTGCCGTCCAAGGTGGAGCAAATATTGTGCATCCACTTGATAAAGAACTTTCATTACAATTAGGTTATCCAATTTATTTAGTTCATAGATTGGACCAAGAAACTCAAGGTTTAATGATTATTGCAAAAACTCCACAATCTGCAAATAAATGGACAAATCTTATTGGCAAAAAATCTGTAGTAAAAGAATACGATGCTTTATGTCTTGGAATTCCTCCTAAACTTAAAGGTCAATTCAAATCTTCAGTTTATGAACATGGTAAAGAAAAATCTGCTATTACATTTTACGAAGTAAAAAAATCTTATAAAGTTGAAAGTTACAATTTGTCCTGGATTCACCTTACACTTGGAACAGGTCGAATGCACCAAATTCGAATTCATCTTGCAAAAGCTGGATTTCCGATTCTTGCAGACGACAAGTACGGAAATTTTAAAGCCAACAAGGATTTAAAAAAAATGACAGGTATTAAGCGCCTTCAATTGATAAGTTCAAAACTCACAATTCCAAAAAATAACGAATTTTTTACTTTTGAAATTCCGATAGAAAATTTGTTCACAATTTTGTAATTTATATCTTGACCTTGTTTTTAATTTTCTCTATTATATTTTCGTACATTTTAATTGCATTTTAAGATGGACTCGTGCAAGCGGGTCTATTTTTATTTACAGACAAAATTTAAAAAGTAATTAAAATACAAGGAAAAAGATTTGGAATATATTTCGTTAGATTCATTTCAACATTATTCAGATTGTGAAGTTTTAGTTTCACAACTTGGATATATTCTTGTTGAATTAAAAATTATTCCTGCTAAAACTACTACTAAAATCAGCGTTGTTATTGCCTCAAAAGAACTTACAAAAGATATTGGCATTGATGATTGTGCAAAAGTTCATCATACATTACTTCCACGATTAGAAGCATTGCTTGGAACTGATAATACTTATATGGAAGTTACTTCGCCAGGAATGGACCGTAACATTAAGAATGCAGCAGAATTTGAAATTTTTAAAGGCAGAGAAGTTCGAGTTTGGGATAAAACTATAAATGATTGGATAAGTGGCATAATTATTTATGCAAATTCAAAATGCGTATCACTCGAAAATCAAGAAACTAAAGAAACTGTAACAATCAGTTTTGATAATATTGCGAAAGCGAAATTTATTCACATATAGGAGGCACAAAAAAATGGCTTCAGAAATGGGCGAAGCAGTTCGCCAGTTGATGCAAGAAAAAGGTCTTTCAGAAGACGCAGTAAAAATGACAATTGAGAATATGCTCAAGGCAGCATATAAGAGAACATTCGGAACTTCTGAAAATGCAATTGTGGAATTTTCAGATGACCTTTCTAATGTAACAATTTTTTCTCGCAAGGAAGTTGTTGACGGAGTTTATGATCCTGTTTTTGAAATTGAAATTGACGAAGCTCGTCAACTTAGTTCTGATTGCGAAGTTGGTGATGAAATAGATATTCCTCTTGATCCAAAAAATGATTTTGCACGTTCTGCTGTTTCGACAGGAAAACAAACTGCTCATCAAGGATTAAATGAAAGTTTTAAAGATACTCTTTACAACGAATACAAAGACAAGGTTGGCGAAATTATCATTGGTTATTATCAGCGAGAAAAGAATGGAAACATTTATGTTGATTTTGGTAAAGTTGAAGGCGTGCTTCCTGCCAAATTTCAGTCGCCTCGAGAAGAATATGAAAAAAATGATCGCATTCGAGCACTTATTGTTGATATTAAAAAAACTTCAACTGGAATTCAAATTATACTTTCAAGAAGTGATCCAGAATTTGTGCGTTCAATTATGGAACTTGAAGTTCCTGAACTTTCAGATAAAACTGTAGAAATTTATAAAATTGTTCGAGATGCAGGTTATAGAACTAAAATCGCTGTATTTGCAAATCGTGAAGATATTGATCCTGTTGGTGCTTGTGTTGGTCTTAAAGGAAGTAGAATTCAAAATGTAATTACAGAACTTTCTGGAGAAAAAATTGATGTTTTAAAATATGACAGTGATCCGGTTGTATTTATTAAAAACGCATTAAGTCCAGCAGAGGTAACTAAAGTAATAATTCTTGATGTAGAAAAAAAACAAGCTTTGGCAATTGTTCCAGAATCTCAATTTTCACTTGCAATCGGAAAACAAGGTCAAAATGTTCGGCTTGCTAACAAACTTTGCGATTGGACAATTGATGTTAAAACTGAAGAACAAGCAGCAGAAATGGATCTTTCTGAAGTTGTAAGTCGACAAGCAGCAATTAATTTGTTTAATGACGAAGAAACTTCAGATGAAGAAAATAGTCTTGCAACACTTCCGGGAATTGATGTTCGTGTGGTCGATATTCTCAAAGAAAGTGGAATTGTTGAGATTCAGCAGTTCATTGATGCTTATGAACAAGATGCTCTTAAAAACATTGCAGGTCTTAGTGCAAGCGATCTTGAAGCGGTAAATAAAATTATCAATGAAAATGTAGAAATTGTAGAAGAGAACGAGGATTCTCAAAACTTACAGTCTGAAGCAGAAACTGAAGAAGAATATTTTTGTCCAGAGTGTGGAGAAAGAATTACACTTGATATGACAGTTTGTCCAAAGTGTGGATGTGAATTTGAATTCTCGGAAGATGAAGAATAGAGGTTGAATAGAAATATATGGCAGATGAAACAGAAAAAAAAGCTGCAGTAGTTTTACACAAAAAATCAGCAAATTCTCATGCAAATGTGCAGAGCCCCGCTCCAACGATTCCATCAGTTTCTAAAACAGACAAACTTGCTAGCTCGGCTCCAAATGCACCTACAAAGAAGAAAATTGTAGTTAAGAAAAAGGCACCTAGTTCTGAAAAAAAATCTATAACTCCTGAAGCAGAAAATCTTGAAAAAACAACTGAAGAAAAAACTTCACAAATTGCAACAGAACAGATAAAGTCTTCTGAAGGAAAAGAAAGTTCTGAGCCAAAAACAAATTCTTCTCAAACTTCTCAAAAAACTTTTAGACGTGCTGGCACTTTTGAAATCAATTCTTCAAGACCAAATGTAAAAGCCGGAAATCTCTCAGAACATACTCAGCGTCAATCTTATGGTAATCGTGATAACAAAAACACAAATAGTTACCAAAGACGAAATGGCAGTTCTGGATTTACTGGTGCACAAGCTCGACAAGGTTATCAAAATCGTGAACGCGATGGACAAAATCGTGGTGGGCAAGGTGGATTTAATCGCGATAATAGACAAGG
>CAZOTD010000013.1:17663-21198 GCA_964582685.1 uncultured Treponema sp.
GCGATGGACAAAATCGTGGTGGGCAAGGTGGATTTAATCGCGATAATAGACAAGGCTTTCAAGGTGGACAAAATCGTGGTGGGCAAGGAAGAAATTATTCTCCTCCTGCTGATAACATTACGACAAATAAAACTGCAGCAAAGAAAAAGTTTACTGGAAAAAAGCAAACTTATAATCGCAAAGATCGAGAAGAAACTTTTGACGAAGATAAATTTTTTGAGACAAAAAAGAAAGTTGAAACTCCGGCAAGTGTGGTTCCTGCAAAAATTGACATTATGGAATCAATTTCTGTTTCAGATCTTGCACGCAAAATGAATCTTAAAGCTTCTGAAATTATCGGAAAACTTATGTCAATGGGAATGATGGTAACTATTACTCAATCTATTGACTCTGATACTGCAACACTTCTTGCTGCAGAATATAATTGCGAAGTTCATCTTGTAAGTTTGTATGATGAAACAGTAATTGAAACAGACAATACTGGGGATTCTTCAATTAAATCGCGACCTCCTATTGTAACAGTAATGGGACATGTTGATCATGGTAAAACTAAAACACTTGATGCAATTAGAAAAAGTCATGTTGCAGAAGGTGAAGCTGGTGGAATTACACAAGCAATAGGTGCTTATTCAGTTCATACTCCAAAAGGCGATATTACATTCCTAGATACACCAGGACACGAAGCTTTTACTATGATGCGTGCTCGTGGTGCTCAGATTACAGACATTGTAGTTCTTGTTGTAGCAGCCGACGATGGAGTTATGCCTCAGACACTTGAAGCTATTAACCATGCAAAAGATGCAAAAGTTCCAATTATCGTTGCAGTAAACAAAGTTGATAAACCAGAGGCAAATCCAGATCGTGTAAAAACACAACTTTCAGAACTTGGACTTACTCCAGAAGAATGGGGTGGCGAAACTCAATTTGTTCATATTTCGGCATTGAAGAAAGAAGGAATTGATGATTTGCTTGATGCAATTCTTCTGCAAGCGGAAATGCTTGAACTTAAAAGTGCCTGGGATTGTCGTTCCGAAGGAAAAATTCTTGAAAGTCGCGTAGATCAAGGTCGTGGTGTTGTTTCTACAGTTGTAATTCAAAAAGGAACACTTCGACAAGGAGATCCTTTTGTTGCAGGAATTTATTCTGGTCGTGTTCGTGCTATGTTTAATGATCTTGGTCATAGAATTCAAGAAGCTGGTCCTTCTACTCCTGTAGAAGTTCTCGGTATGGAAGAAATGCCAAACGCCGGAGATCCATTTCAAGTTACAGAAAGTGAAAAAGATGCACGTGCAATTTCTTCAAAGCGTCAAGAACTAAAACGATTTGAAGCGGCTAAAGCTGTTAAAAAGACAACTCTTGAATCACTTTATAGCGATATTGCCGACAGTGAAATTAAAGAACTTAAAGTTATCATTAAGGCAGATTTACAAGGTTCGGCAGAAGCACTTAAAGCATCTCTTGAAAAACTTTCTACCCGTGAAATTCGTCTTAATGTCATTCACTCAAGTGCTGGTGCAATTAATGAATCAGATGTTACTCTTGCTGCTGCAGATTCTAATGCAATTATTATTGGGTTTAATGTTCGCCCAACTCCAAAAGCAAAGAATCTTGCCGAACAAGAATCTGTAGAAATCAGAAAATATAACATTATCTATAAATGTGTTGAAGAAATTCAACAAGCAATGGAGGGAATGCTTTCTCCAGATACTAAAGAAGAAGTTATTGGACAAGTTGAAGTTCGAGATACTTTTAAGGTTCCAAAAGTAGGTGTTATTGCTGGTTGTTATGTTACAGAAGGTGTTGTTAAAAAATCTTGCAGTGTAAATCTTATTCGTGAAGAAATTGTAATTTTCAGTGGAAAAATTGCTTCTCTCAAGCGTTTTAAGGACGATGCAAAAGAAGTTTTAAAAGGATTTGAATGTGGTATTGGCCTTGTTGATTGGCAAGATATAAAAGTTGGTGACATTCTTGAAGTTATTGATACAGTAGAAGTTGCACGAAAACTTGGGGATTCAATTTCTCAAGAAAAAGAAAATCCAAAAGAAACAGAAAACATGGGTGATACTGAATAATGGGTGAATATAGATTACTTAGACTTGGGGAACAGATTCGCGAAGAAATCTCAAAAATGATTCTTCGTGAAGAAATTAAAGATCCAAGAGTTAATCAATTTTTGACTATTAACAGAGTAGAAGTTGTTTCTGATTTGGCTTATGCAAAAGTTTATGTTTCAACTTTTATGTCAGATAACCAACTTGATAAAGGTGTTGAAGGATTGAAAAATGCAGCGGGCTTTATTCAATCTTCTATTGCAAAAAAACTTACAATAAGAAAATTTCCTAAGTTGATTTTTGTATCAGATACAAGCCTAAAAGATGGTTTTAACATGGTAAAAAAACTTGACGAACTTGCAAAGCATGATGCCGAAATTGCAAATCAAACCGCTCTTTCAGGATATAAATCTGAAAATGAAAGTTTTACAAAATAATGACGAAACAAAATTCAAACGCATCAGGAATTCTTCTTTTTGCAAAACAAAGTGGAATAACAAGTTTTTCTTCACTTAATGTAGTAAAAAAGGCACTTTCAACTTCTAAAGTTGGTCATACTGGAACTTTAGATAGTTTTGCACAAGGACTTTTAGTTGTATGTGTTGGAAAACTTACAAGGCTTGCTTCTCTTATAACTTCTTTTGATAAAACTTATGAAGCTGTGATTGAATTTGCAAAAGAAACGGACACTTTAGATTCAACTGGAAGCGTTATAAAAACTGCTGACTTTCCAACATTAAAAACTCTTTTAAATGCTTTAGAAAAGTTTTCTGGAACAATTGAACAAATTCCGCCCGCTTTTAGTGCAATTCACGTAAACGGAAAAAGAGCAAGTAATTTGGCCAGAAGTGGAAATACTGTTGAACTTAAAAAACGTTCTGTTCAAATCTTGAATAAAAAAATTTTTGAATTGAAATTTGATGATGGTTTTTCAATTTCATTTGATGATGAAAAAAAGAAATTTGATTTTATAAAAAACGAAGAAAATTTAGAACGAAAAGTTCATTATGCAAGAATTTTATTTGAAGTAAGCAAAGGAACTTACATTCGTTGTCTTGCTCGCGACATAGGGTATGCTTGCAAAAGTTGTGCTTATCTTGTAGGTCTTTTGCGAACTAAAATCGGAAAATTTGAATTAAAAAATGCTTGTGGCGTTGAATTGCTTTTGCCATTTACAATTGATAATGTTTTAAAAAATCTAAATTCAATTCCTAGTTTTGATAAATTAGATATTCTTGTACAAAAAATAAAAGATAACTTATTTTTAATGTCGCCTCAAATTGCAAAACAATGTGGATTTGAATCAATTAAACTTAAACAAGAATATCAGCAAGATTTTTATAATGGTCGTCCGTTAAAAGAAAAAATGTTTGACACAATTTTTTCTGATGGAAAATATTTTGTATTTTGCCAAGATTTTAAGTTTGCTGGTGTTATTCGATTTGAAAATAAAAAAATTTATTACGAATATGTAATCCCAGTTT
>CAZOTD010000014.1:0-19628 GCA_964582685.1 uncultured Treponema sp.
TTTGCAGGCAGACTTCTTATTTAATTTGCGATTTTTCACTTCGTTGCAAAATCGTGCTAAAAAGCCAATTCGGAAATTGATATTTCCTCATTGACTTTTTATAGGAGATTTAGATAAAAACTGCCTAAAATGTCGTCAGTTTTTATCTTTATAAGTTTGTAGCAAACTGGTTTGCAAGCAAACTTCTTATTTAACTTGCGATTTTTCACTTCGTTGCAAAATCGTGCTAAAAAGTCAATTCGGAAATTGATATTTCCTCATTGACTTTTTATAGGAGAAAAAAATGGATATATTGAAAGCAACATTGCTCGGAGCACTTCAAGGACTTACAGAATTTTTACCAATTTCTTCTTCTGGACATCTTGAAATTGCAAAAAATCTTTTTGGCGTAGAAGACATTCCAAAATTGTTTGATGTTATTCTTCATTTGGCAACTCTTTTTGCAGTTGTGATTTTTTTTAGAAAACAAATTGCAGAATTCTTTTGCGTTCTTGGTCGCTGGATTTTTCGAAAGCCCGCTCCTACAAAATCTGCTGACGAAAATAGTCTTTGTAGCACAGAACTTGCAGGCAGAAAAACAATTATCGCCGTAATTATTACAACTGCAATTACAGGTTGTCTTGGAATTTTGGTTGAAAAATTTTTGCCAGAATTACCAATTCGATTTGTGTTCATTGGATTTTTTATAACATCGGCATTTCTTGTAATTTCTGGATTGCTTTCAAAACGTCAGCAAAAGCAATTAGTCAGCGAAAAAAAAGAATATAACGGCATTACAATTTTTCAGTCGATTGTCATAGGTTTTTTTCAGGGAATTGGAACTCTTCCAGGAATTTCTCGTTCTGGTTCTACAATTTCTGGTGCATTATTAACAGGTGTTGACAGACAACGTGCTGGCGAATATTCGTTTATCGTATCAATCCCAGCGATTCTTGGTGCGTTTATTCTTGAATTAAAAGACCTTGATAAAATGGATATTGGAATTTGGGCTTTGCTTGCAGGTTTTGTAGCATCGTTTGTTGTTGGTTATTTTGCTCTTTCATTCCTTATGAAACTTATTAAAAAAGGTCGACTTGAATGGTTTGCAATTTATCTTGTTCTTGCAGGAATTTTTGGACTTATCTTTGTGCATTGACGAAATAATCTGGATTTTGAATAAATTGATTGTAAAAATTCATTGCGACAGACATTAAGGCGTGAGGATATTCTGGACTTCCCATTTTTTCTAAAACTTCTGTCTTTGGAATTCGCATATAATTTACATATTCATCATCGTCAAGATTTTGTTTACCAGTTGGAACTAAATTCCTTGCTAAAAAATAATACATCTTATTTGAAAATAAAGCGGGGTTTGGACTTACACTTCCAAGGTAAATTAAATTATTTGCTTTATATCCAGTTTCCTCAAGCAATTCGCGGCGAGCGGCTTGTTCTGGTTGTTCGCCGTCATCTATTACTCCACCTGGAAATTCAATACTAAGACATTGTGCTCCATGTCGCCATTGTTTTACCATAAGAAAATCATTTTCTAGTTCTGGAATTACGGCACACCAATTACGTGCATCAAGTACAATATAATTTCCAGTTTGCCCTTTTGGAGAAATGCTTGTCGTTTCGAGAACATTTAGAACTGGCGTGTGCAATAATTCTTTTTTTGATTTTTCTTTCCAAATTAAATTTTTATCGTCCATTTTAATTCTCCAGATTCATCTTAAAATCTGTACAAAAAAGATTTTGACAGATTTATTAAAAATGCTATAATTAGTGTAGTGGATTTTTAAAAAACTAACAATTATTTTAAAAAAGGGAGGTGCATTATGGCTATTATTACAATTGCCAGACAAGTTGCAGCATTAGGAGATGAAGTTGCGGCTGCTGTTGCAAAGGAGTTAAATTACACATTTGTAAGCAGAAAAGAAATTGAAAATCGAATTGTCGAACTTGGCTTTCCAAAGTCAAAACTTTGCAAATACGATGAATGTAAACCAGGCTTTTTTGCATCGTTATCAAAAGATCGTGATGAATATATGGATTATCTTTCAACTGCAGTTTTAGAAGTTGCGGACAAAGGAAATTCCGTTTTGATTGGAAGAGGTTCACATTTAATTCTCGAAAATCTTCCAAACCTTGTAGCTGTTAGACTTATTGCCAAAGAATCTGTAAGAACTAAAAGGCTAAAAAATGAATTCGATTGGGATGATAAACAAGCAAAACATCGTATCGATGAAAGTCGTAAAAATCGTTATGGCTTTCATAAAAGTTTTTTTAATCACGAAAACGATGAGCCAAATGATTATCATCTTATAATTAACACTGGACTTCTAAATGTTGAACAAGCATCTAATGTCATTGTAACAACAGTAAAAAGTCTTGCTTCTCCAGAACGCGAAGAAGAAAGCCAAAAGAAAATTAAAAATCTTCTTACTGCACAAAAACTTGTTAATACGCTTGTATTCAAATACAAAATTAATATTAACTTTCTTCATGCAGTTGTTGAAGAAAATACTGTTACGCTTCAAGGTGTTGCAGATTCTAGTGCACTTGTAGAAAAAGCTGTCGTGCTTGCTCAAAAGGAACTTTCGGATTACAAAATAAAATCTGCAATAACTATTGTGCAAGATTTTAGAACTTATCAGCAATAATTTTTATTTATAACAATTATTAAGGCGTGCAAAATTGCACGTCTTAATACGCTTTAATAACGTCTTAATAATTGACATTTATTTAAAGACAAATATAATCTGAAAATATGAAAGTTTCAAATAAATTTACAATCGTAAGAATTTTATTTGCTCCAATTTTTTTGCTTCTCTTTTTTCTTCCAGAATACATAAATATTCCTTTGTTTACAAAAATCACGGGTTGGATTTTATTTCCTTTGCTCGCGTTTGCAGAATTTACTGATTTTCTTGATGGCTACACAGCTCGCAAGAACAATGAAGTTAGCGACTTTGGAAAACTTTTTGATCCGTTTGCTGATGTTTTTCTTCATATAACAATTTTATTATCGTTTACGATTAAAGGTGAATTTAATTTTGTTTGCCTTATTCTTATTATTTACCGTGAATTCACAATGAACTTTCTTAGAATGGTTGCAACAAAAAAAGGTGTTGCGATTGCCGCTCGCAGTGGCGGAAAATTTAAAACTTGCCTTTATATTTTTACAGGTTTTGTAATGTTATTTGTTGTATGCGCTCAAAGAATTGGTTTTCCACTTTCTAGCGAAGTTGAAAATGTTTTTAAAATTGCAATTTCGATTTTAGGCTGGCTTTGCGTTTTGGCAGCATATTTTTCTTTTTTTGATTATCTTAAAAAATTTGGTGCAATTCTAAAAGACGAATTATAGTTTTTCATAATTTTCCATACAAATTCATTTTATTCTCTCTTTTTTTAAAAAAAAACTACATTTTTTTGTAGATAATTTGTTAGTTATGAGTTATTATTATTCTAATATAACAAAATAAACTTTATATTTTAGAGGGAAATTTTTTATGGAAAAAAAATCTAAAAAAAGACGCAAAAGACAACTCGTAGCGGCTATTGTAGGAACAATTTCATTTGTTATCTATGGCTCTTTCTTTTTTACTACATTTGTTGCAATTAGACGTGCGCGTTCTGTTATTACTAGAGAAGAAACATCAAATATTAATTATATTGCAGGTGGCTATTCTACTATTCTTTCAAATTGGTTAAGAAGAGGCGTTGATGCACTTAACTTGTATACACAATCTGATGTTGTTACTAATAACGCATCTCCAGAAGAAATTGCTCAATGGTTAACGACAACTATAAATCGAAGATATGAAAATTTTGAATATGTTTTATTTATCGATAAAAATGGCAATTCTTACTATGACTCAGGAAATACTGGTAATCATTCAGATAGAGTATATTTTCAAAAAATTATATCTAGGCAAGCAGAATATGTTATTACAGACCCAATGCTTGCAAAAAGAAATGGTAAAATTTCAATAATTGTTGCTAAAGCCGCTTATGATGCAAATAACAATATTGTCGGTGTATTTGCTGGCGTTCATTCATCTGAATTTATCCAAAAAACAATTTCTTCTATCGAGTTTGGAGATGGAGGAAGAGCATTCTTACTTGATAGTACTGGAACTATAATTGGACACAGTAACGAAACTTTGGTAAATACAGAAAATATTCTAAAAAGTTCTTATTTTCCAAAGGATTTAAAAGATATTGGAACTCGAATGGTTAATGGAGAAACAGGTTATGGTTATGCATACAATGGAACTTCGGAAAAAACGTTTATTGCGTTTGCTCCGCTTACTGTTGTACCTTGGTCAGTTGGAATTGCTATTCCAGATGATCAAATTCAAGCACCAATAAATTCAGTTCGTTATTTCTTGGCGATTGGAAATATTATCGTTGCTATTTTTGTTGTTTTGCTTTTGGCAATCATTCTTTCTAAATCATTAAAGCCTTTGAGTTGGATTGTAGCACGCATTAATGAAATTTCTCATGGCGATGCAGATTTGACAATGCGAATCAAAGGAACATCTTTTGATAATGAAATTGGAGAAGTTGTCGACGGAGTCAATCATTTTATTTCGAAGATTCAAAATATTATTATACAAATCAAAAAATCAAAAGTAACGCTTGATACATCAGAAGATGATTTGACAGCAGTAATCGATGATTCAGAAGCATCTATTACAGAAATTGTTTCGAACATTGAAAGTGTTCGAAATGGAATTGCAAAAGAAAACGAAAGTGTTCAAGTAACTGCATCTGCAATTACTCAGATTGCTTCTAATATTCAATCTCTTGATCGCATGATTGAAAATCAAGCAAGTGGAGAAACTCAAGCAAGTGCTGCAATTGAAGAAATGATTGGAAACATTGGTTCTGTAAATAATTCAGTTGAAAAAATGGCTCAGTCTTTTGAAACTTTGCAAGCAAATGCAACTTCTGGTGCCCAAAAACAGGCAAATGTAAATGAACGTATTGAGCAAATCGAAAGTCAATCTGCAATGCTTCAAGAAGCAAATGCGGCAATTGCTTCAATCGCCGAACAGACAAATCTTTTAGCTATGAATGCTGCAATCGAGGCGGCTCACGCTGGCGAAGCAGGAAAAGGTTTCTCGGTTGTTGCTGATGAAATTCGTAAACTTTCTGAAACTTCTTCTACTCAATCTCGAACAATTGGAGAACAACTTACTAAGATTAAGGAATCAATTGGAGAAGTTGTTACTTCTTCTGCAGAAAGTTCGCAAGCATTCCAAGCAGTTTCAAATAATATCGAAACTACAGATGAACTTGTTCGCCAAATTCGCTCTGCAATGCAAGAACAGCAAGAAGGTTCTAAACAAGTTCTCGAAGCACTCCAAATGATGAGTGATTCAACTTCTCAAGTTCGCGACGCTTCAAAAGAAATGTCTGTAGGTTCGCAGTCAATTCTTCACGAAGTTACAACTTTAAAAGATCGCTCTGATGAAATTTCTGCAAGTATGACAGAAATGAATATTGGTGCTAAAAAGATTAACGAAACTGGCGTTGCTTTGCATGAATTGTCACTTAAGATGCGAGATATTGTCAACACAATTGGTAACGAAATTGATTTGTTCAAAGTTGAATAAAATTTTAAATAAATCAATTAAAACCAATTAAATCGAAACTTTTGGCGATAATTTGCTAAAATAAAAGGTCAGGATTTTGATACTTCAAAATCCTGACCTTTTTGTTATGGGCACGAGAGCCCGTGAAAATATGGAGCGAAGCGAAATATTTTCAACAAGAAATCACTTGCTATGCGGGTGGATGGCAAATACAAACGTCAAAGCGAGTGCGAATGCAAACGTCAAAGCGACTGCATTGAATATATTAATATATCGAAGTTCAACTTTTAAAAATTTCGCGTAATGTTTTTAAGCCATTTTCCGCTTTTATAGTGATGAATGATAAATGCCATTTTTTCAAATTCATCGATATAAATAATCGTATAAACTACAAGAGGCTCAAGTTTTAATACAAACGCACAAATAAATCCAATAGGAACTGAAACCGCCCACATCGCAATTGCATCAATCACAAATCCAAATTTAGAATCTCCGCCGGCTCTAAAAACGCCACAAATAAGAACTGTATTGATTGAACTTCCAAATAAAGAAAGTGCACTGATATAAACAATGTATTTCATATATTCAATTGCTTGAGCAGAAAGTTTTTCTGGAGAAAGATTTACAAACATAAACATAAGTGGCTGACAAACAATCATAAAGAGTGCCCCGATGAATCCAAAGAAAATAGTACATTTTACAAGTCGACTTGCATTTCTTTTTGCAAGTTCAAGTTCATTTGCGCCCATGTATTTACCGATAAGAATTGCTCCACCGTAAGCCATTCCAAAACACATTACACTGCCGAGATTTCTAAGCACATTAACAATTGAATTTGCTGTAACGATGTCTTCTCCCAAATGTCCGAGAATTACAGCGTACATTGACCACCCAATTCCCCAAACACATTCATTGCCCAAAGCTGGAAGCGTGTAGCGAATAAAATCAGCGAACAAAAGTGAATTTTTTCTAAAAAGACATTTTATGTTAAGATTTAATTCTTTTAACCGCGAGCCAATTATAAGGCAAAGAATAAATTCAACTACTCTGGAAATCGTTGTTGCAAGTGCAACGCCTTCTACTCCAAGTTTTGGTGCTCCTAGCCAACCAAAAATAAAAACGCCGTTAAGTACAATATTCAATAAAAGAGCAGTTACTGTAAGAGCCGTTACGGTTTTTACATGTTCAATGCTTTTCATAATTGTTTCATAAGCGTTGCTTATTGACATAAGAATGTAAGAAATTCCAACAATTCTAAGATAACTTGCACCAATTTTTATCAAGTCATCTTCATTTGTAAAAATCTTCATTAAAAATTCTGGAGTGAAAATTGCTAAAGCCGTAAAAATCAAACCAAAGACAATCGAAAGTTTTGTTGCATAGCCAAACAAAGTTTCAATTGTGTATGTATCTTTTTTTCCCCAATATTGTGCGGCTAGCATAATTAGTCCACTTGAAAGTCCTGAGATAAAAATAAAAAGAATAAATTGAATGTAAGATGCAAGACTTACGGCTGCAATTGCTTTTTGACTGACAAAGTTGAGCATAATTACATCTGTTGAACTTACTGCCGCGCTAATCAGATTCTGGAATGCAATTGGTCCTACAATTGTTGCTAAAGATTTGTAGAAAGTTTTTGCTTCAAGTTTTTGATTTTCGAGTGAAGTTGTTTTGTTTTCTAAATTTTTCATAGTAGTTTTATTTTTGTCAAAATATTATAAATGTCAATTGTTGAAACTTATCATAAAATTCACTAATATTAAAGTATGAGTACTCAAAAAACTATCGATGAAAAAACTCTTGAAAATCTTTTGTATCTTTCAAGACTTTCTCCAGAAAGCACAAATCTTTCAATATTAAAAAAACAAGTTGACGAAATCGTTGGATATTTTGAAATTCTTTCAAAGTTTGATGATAGCCAAAATCCTTATGATGCATATCCTTCTACAAAAGTAGAAAATCTTCGTGATGATGAAATCGTAGAAGGTCTTGATATTCCAGATGTAAAAAAAGTTTCAGAAAACTTTATGGACGGATATTTCCAAGTTCCTAAAGTTCTTGGTGAAGGAGCCTAGTTCTTATGACATTTTTCAATATTAAAGACACTGTCAAGGCACTTAGAGAAGGAAGTGTAACAAGTGTTCAACTTGTGCAAAATTCAATTGACACTTTTGAAAAAGATAAATCTTCTGAAATTCCTTTGAATGCATTTCTTGAAATGTTTCAAGATTCAATTGCAAAAGCACAAGATTGTGATAAGCAAATTGCTGACGCAAAAGAAAATGGCACGCTCGATGACCTTTATAAAAAAAAGCCACTTTTAGGGCTTCCTTTTGCGGTAAAAGATAATATTTCTGTAAAAGGTCATCATCTTACTTGTGGTAGTAAAATCCTTGAAGGATATGTCGCTCCATATAATGCAACTGTAATTACTCGCCTTGAAAACGCTGGCGCAATTCCACTTGGTCGATGTAATCAAGATGAATTTGCTATGGGTTCTTCAACAGAATATTCTTGTTATGGCGCTACAAGAAATCCGATTAACCGTGAATATGTTTCTGGTGGTTCATCTGGTGGTCCTGCTGCCGCAGTTAGCGCAAATCAAGCACTATTTGGACTAGGAACTGAAACTGGCGGTTCTGTGCGTCTTCCTGCAAGTTATTGCGGAATTTATGGACTTAAAACAACTTACGGCGTATTAAGTCGTTGGGGCGTTGTCGCTTACGGAAGTTCTTTAGATCAAGTTGGAATTTTGGCTCACACTCCTGACGACATTGCAAAGACGCTTTCTGTAATGGCAGGAACTGATATGTATGACGATACAAGTGCCGATTTGCCAGATTCGGAAAAACTTTTTAATCTTTGCGCTTATACTGAACAAGAAATTTCAAAACTTAAAATTGCAATTCCAAAACAATTCTTAGAAACAAAAGGAATGCTTTCTGATGTTACAAATGTTTTTGAAGATGTAAAAAATTGGCTTTTATCAAAAGGCGCAAAAATCGATGTAGTAGATTTGCCAATTCTTGATGCATCAATTGCAAGTTATTATGTAATTGCACTTTCAGAAGCGGCTTCTAACTTGAGTCGTTTTGATGGAATTCGTTATGGTAGGCGAGTAGATCCTGGCGAAGGTTATGATGAACTTTATGTTCAAACAAGAAGCGAAGGTTTTGGTCCTGAAGTAAAACGCCGAATTGTAATCGGAAATTATGTTCTTTCTGAACAATTTTCTGGCGAAACATATAAAAAAGGAATGACGGTTCGTGCAAAAATTCAATCAGAAATGGCAAAACTTTTTGAAAGTTATGACATTGTAATTTGTCCGACTTGTCCAACTCCAGCATTCAAACTTGGACAAAAAGTTGATAATCCACTCGAAATGTATCTTAGTGATCTTTTTACAACTTTTGTAAATCTTGCTCGCATTACTTCAATTTCAATTCCTGCAGGAAAATCATCAAAAGAAAATGGTTTTATGCCAATCGGAATTCAATTTGCTGGTGCAATGTTCAGTGAAGTTAAAATCTTAAAACTTGCTCAAGCTTGGGAAGAAGAACATTCTGGTTGTGGCGTTCCATTGCGATAATTGCATTGTGTTAATAAATACCGAGAACTGTTGGCGGATTCCAAAATGAAGAATAACTTTCAACATCTGACGATGATTCTTCCCAAATGCTTTGTGATGCATAAAATTTTGGAATTGAAACAGTTTTTCCGTTTGAAATTGTATTTTTGATAGAATTCCAATGTTGCGTAAAGAGAATGTGTTGCGAATCAAGATTACCAAAATAGTATGTTGCAGGATTCTCTCGAGATTGAAAACCATTATATTTAAGTCCTGCCCCTAAAGCAGGATCGGCTGGAACCCAACCAAAATTATCAAGGTAAAAATTAACCCACCAATGTGGTCGTGCATTTTTATCAGCGTCAACTAAAATTCCACTCATTACTTTTGCTGGAACTCCTACAGTGCGAAGCATTGCCGCATAAAGAACTGCAAAATCGTAAGCATCTCCTCTGTTTGTTTTAAGCATATCAAGACAGTTCGCGTCGCCTTTTCTTAGTCTGTCTTGAATCGAGTAAGTTCTAATCATATAATCATAAATCAATTTTGCCTGACGATAAGGATTAATTGAGTTATAAACTATGGTAGGCATAAGTTTTTCAAGTTCTGGAACATCGGCAGGAACAAGTTTGTCTGCCTTTGTGTATGTTCTGTAAAGCATTCGTCTTCTGTCTCTAGGAATTGCAACTTGGTCAACATTTATCGAAGTTTCAACAGAACGAACTGTAATTACATGATTTTGCGTAATTCGATATTTTTCGTTTGTCGTATAAGAGTTTTTTCCTATTTTGTCCATTGTAATTTGGAACACAGAAGTATTGTCGTAATTTTCAATTAAAGGTTTTGGATTGCTTTCTGTAAGTTCAATAATTGGTTGGTCTGCAGTTTTTTGAGGTAAAGGAAGCCTAAGACTTATTACAGAATCTTTTGTTCCTCTGATGTCAGAAATATCTGCATCTGTTTGAACTAGATAAATATTTTTTGTGCCGTAATTTTTAACTCCAGCACGTTGCTGGACTTTAAACGGAATTTTTGGAGAATTTCCATTTTCTGTTGCAACATAAACATATCCCGAAAAAGCTCCATCAGGAACATAAACACGAATTTCTGTTTCACTCCAAAAATCGTAGTCAAAATCTAAATCCGAAGCTGGAATATATTCTGTAGAATCTTCTTTTGACATTATTGAGTTATAATTATTTTCAGTTTCTTGTTGTCTTGTTTTTTTTGTGGAAAAATAAACTTGAGCAGAACTTTTTTTAGTTCCAAAATTTTTTCCAGTAATTGTAAGAATTTCGCCAACATATAAACTTTCTGCCGAAAGCGAAGTAATCGCAGGATTTGCATAAAGAGGATCTTGTTCAATTGCAATAGGAATCATCATCTTATTTGCAAAAAAATCTGGATTAGAGCGTTTATTTCCACAAACAACATATAAAAGTCCATCTTGCGTATTTGACGGAATCGTAATTACAATTTCATCATCATTCCAAGAAACATAAGAACTTTCTGTAAGTCGATTTCCTGCAATTTCTACATAAGAATCTTCTTTTGAATTATTAAAAAATCTTCCACGAATCGAAATTACATCGCCAGGTAAACCGACTTGTTGCGAAGTTGAAAAAATAACTGGTTTTTCGTTTACAGTACGGGTAATTAACGCTGAAATAAGAATTACAAGCGCACAAAATAAAAGAATACAAACCATTCTCAACCAAGAATGTTTTCTGAAATAATAAGAAAAATTATGCATAAAATTCATGTTAATAACATTTTAGTTACTTAACGTTGAAATATCAACATACGACGGTGTATAAAATTGAAGAACCGAATCATCATTGCGTGTAAAAGAAGGCGAGAAAAAATCGTCAGCAAGAAGTTTTCGTGCATTAGAAACTGGTTTTACAACTCTTCGTCCAACATTTTGGGCGTTTTCATCAAATGAAGGAGTTAAACCTCCGAGAATGAAGTTAGTTTCGTTGTAAGGAGTATTTGCAGTAAGTTGAAGTGGATATATAGAGTCAGAAGTTTCTGTAAGCATTCTATTTTGGTCAATCGAGAAGTTAGAAGTTCGTTTCATTGTTTGAACATTAGCAACTTCAGGAACTGCCGATTGTTCTTTTTGAATTTTTAAGCCAAACGGTAAAAGAAGAGCAAAAACTGCTGCTGCGGCAACTGCTGCAGGAATAGATTTTTTAAAATCATGGAAAATTGTAAAACTTTCTTTATGAGTATTATCTGAAGTTTTTGCGATATTTTTTGCATAACGCATTTTAATTTGAAGTCGATTAAAACTTTCTTTAAGGAATTTTTTATCTAAATTTAGTGAATTAGAGTCGTATTTAAATGCTTCGTGAGTTTTTTGTAAAGTATCAAGTTTTACTTTGCATTTTGGGCAAGAAGCAATATGAGATTCATACTCAGTTTTAAACTTTTCTGGTAATTCATGATCGAGATAAATTGAATGAATGTCATTTTCAGGACAAGTAAACATCATCTTCTCCTATGATTTTGGCAAGTTGTTCGCGTGCTCTAAAAACACGAACTTTAACATTGCCCTCTGTAATACCAAGAGTCTTTCCGATTTCTTTATAATTCATATCTGCATATTCTCGCAGAATAAGAACTTCTTTTAAATTATCAGGCAACTGCTCAAGAGCACTTTTTACTTTTTCTACAGTTTCCTGATTTAATAAATCAGTTTCGCCAGAAGTTTGAACCCGATGCTCTTCGTACAACACTTTTTGATACGCTTTTTGTTCTCTTCCTTTTCGTTTTACATAATTCAACGAAGCATTTTTTACTACACGAATAAACCAAAAAGTTGCATCATTAATTGTCGGAAAAATCATCGCTTTTTCGTTTGCTTTAATATACGAATCATGAACTAAATCTTCTGCGACTTCAGAATCATTAACTATTCTGATTGCAACTTTAAACAAAAGATTCATTGTTGATTCATATATTTTTTTAAAGTCTGCTTCGTTTGCAATATTTAATTCTGAACTTATAATTTTATTTTCTGTTGTATCTTTAACCACATTCACTCCAAAAAGTTACTGAAAAAATAAGGATTTTCTTAGATTTTTACAATTGCAAATTATTTTCTTTTCCAGGTTGGACCTGTTGGCGTATCAATTATAATAATTCCTCTCGCAGCTAAATCGTTACGAATTTTGTCTGCCGTTTCAAAATCTTTTACCTTTTTTGCTTCTGTTCGTGCAAGCACAAGTTTGTCAATTTCTTGTGCTTCGCTATCGTCTTGATGGTCATCTTGATGTGGTTCAGTTGATTTTTTTGCTTCTTCAACAAGGGAAAGTGCAAGAACACTATCCATTTTTATGATTAAAGCAAGTGCTTCTTCTGGCTTTAATTCTGAATCTTTTGTAGCAAGTTGAAGTCGGCTCATAGCTTGTGCAGTTGAAAGGTCGTTTTCAAGATCTGATTTAAATGCATCAAGATATTCACTTGCTTTTGAACTCAAGGAATTTAAGTCGGCGGCTTTGCCTTTTGAAGATTCTAAAATTGCTTTTGTTTTATTTATAAGCGATTTGCGTGAATTTTTTGCAGAATCCATTGCATTAAAAGAAAAAATCAATGGTTTTCTGTAATGTCCGCTAAGAAGAAAATAACGGTAATCTAAAGGTTCGTATCCTTTTTCTGTAAGACAAAATCCTTTTTCTTTTGGAAGTTTTGTCTGAAGCGTAATGAAATTTCCTGAAGATTTTGACATTTTTCCACCTTCGAGAATGAGAAAATCATTATGAAGCCAATAATTTACCCAAGGACCTTCTTTGCTTTCTTGTTCTGTAAAACTTCCTTCTGATTGCGCAATTTCGTTTGTATGATGAACAGGAACATGGTCAATGCCTCCTGTGTGAATATCAAAATGTTTGCCAAGATATTTCATGCTCATAGCAGAACATTCAATATGCCAGCCAGGATAACCGCGTCCCCAAGGTGAATCCCAAGTCATCGCTTGATCTTCAAATTTTGATTTTGTAAACCAAAGAACAAAATCTCCAGGATTGCGTTTGTTTTTGTCTACAACAACTTTTTTTCTTTTTCCAGCACCAACTTTAAGTTCGTCCATATTAAGATTTGCAAGTTTTGCATAATCTGGATAAGTTGAAATATCGTAATACAAATTTCCGCCAGCCATATAAGTGTGACCATTTGCTTCAATTTTTTTTATAAGTTCAATCATATCTGGAATATGTTCTGTTGCTTTACAAATTACATCTGGATGACGAATATTCAGTGCATCGATGTCTTTCATAAAAGCATCTGTATAAAATTGTGCAACTTCGAGAACGCTTTGATGGCGTTCTTCGGCAGATTTTTTCATTTTATCTTCACCATCGTCGTTATCTCCTGTAAGATGTCCAACATCGGTTATGTTCATAACATGCTTAATATTGTAACCAAGATATGTGAGAGTTCTGTCAAGAATGTCAAGAAATACATAAGCGCGCAGATTTCCGATATGTGCATAGTTGTAAACTGTTGGCCCACAACCATAAAATCCGACAAAGCCCTCGTGAATTGGTTTAAATTCTTGAAGAGTTTTTCCCATCGTATTGAATAATTTCAAACTCATATTTGCCTCTAACCGTAAAATACATTATAGTAAAGATATGAATAATTTACGAAAAATAACACAAAAATTCAATATAGACCAAGAAATTGAAATATATGAAGAAGTTGAGATGTCGCGTCGGTTTTCTTTTCGTATTGGAGGAATTGCATCTGTTGTTCTTGAACCGTTGACAGAAAACGCTTTTTGTAAGGCGGTTAATATTTTAAGCAAAGAACACATTCCTTTTTTTATTCTTGGTGGCGGAACGAATATTGTTTTTTCCGATCAAGGTTATGACGGTGCCGTTATTTCGACAGTAAAGTTTAATAAAATTGAAAAAATAAAAGAAAAAGGTGAACAAGTTATTCTAAAGTGCCAAAGTGGTGCTTTGATGAATTCTCTAGTGAATTATGCTGTCAAACAAGGATTTTCTGGGTTAGAAGAATTTTGTGGACTTCCGGGAACTTGTGGCGGTGCGTGTTATATGAATGCCCGTTGTTTTAATCGTGAAATCAGTGATGTTGTTGGCAAAATTGAATATTTAAAAAAACGTAAAAATGGAAAATATATAAAAAAAGTTTTAAAACCAAATAAAAAACATTGGGCTTATAAAATTTCCCCATTTACAAATAGCGAAAATATTATTTTAAGTTTGGAATTTCATCTTAAAAAAACGCAAGATTCTTCAATTAGCGAAAAAGCTTCAAGTTTTATGAAAGAAAGAATCGAGAAAGGTCATTTTAAATTTCCTTGTGCAGGAAGTGTTTTTAAAAATAACCATTTATTCGGAAAGCCAACTGGGCAAATTATCGATGAACTTGGGTTGAAAGGTTATTCAATCGGAGGTGCTCAAATTGCACCTTGGCATGGAAATATTATTATAAATCGCAAAAACGCTTCTAGTGATGATATTCGAACGCTTGTCGATTATATAAAAGCACAAGTAAAAGAAAAAACTGGATTTGAGCTTGAAGAAGAGATTTTATTTTATTAATCAAATTATTGAAAAAAGTGCTTTGTTGTATTAAAATAAGTTATTAGGAGAATTGGGAATGTTGCAACTTTCATTTGTTAGTTTTAAGAAAGGTTCATACATTGTTGTTGAAGGTCAGGAAGCTGGCAATCGATTTTTTATTATTCAAGTCGGTCATGTTCAGTGTGTTCATGAAACAAATATTCCTATTA
The DNA here is from genome assembly GCA_964582685.1 of uncultured Treponema sp. GTDB lineage: Bacteria > Spirochaetota > Spirochaetia > Treponematales > Treponemataceae > Treponema_D. Next base: position 14,915 of record CAZOTD010000014.1, read on the forward strand.
ATGATTCAAATAATATTCTTGGACCAGGTGATTTTATTGGTGTAATTCCATGTATGTCAAATCATCTGCAGATTGAATCTGCAATTGCAATGACTGATGTTGTTTGTATTTCCGTAACTCGTGCTCAATATCCAGAATTGATTGAACGCAATACTCCTGTCGCTATGAAAATTATTCGCACATTCGCAAACAAAATGCGTTTATTAAATGAAAATCTTACAAAACTTGCTTTGAACAATGCGGCTCTTGATACGCCAGAACAAATATTTTCAAGTGCTGCTTTTTACGAAAAAGAACGCAAATACGACATCGCAATTTTTGGTTATTACCAATATCTTAAAGCAAATCCTACAGGTCCTAATGCCATAATTGCAAAGCAAAAATTCGTTCAACTAAAACCACATACGCATGCCGTTTATTTTGAGCCGACACAGGAACTTTTGCGTGTTTATCCAAAAGGAACTATGATATTTTCGGAATGTCAGTCCGGGTCCGAAATGTATATTATTCAAGAAGGTTCTGTTCGTATTACAAAAGTTGTTGATGGTCAGGAAGTTATTCTTGCTGTACTAAAAAAAGGTGATATGTTTGGTGAAATGGCTTTGCTTGAAAATAAACCTCGTTCTGCAAGTGCTATCGCTCATGAAAATTGCAGACTTATGACAGTAAACCGAAAAAACTTTGATCAAATGGTTGCAACACAGCCACAATTGATTGCTCGTCTTACAACAACTCTTGCCGAACGTTTATGGTCAATGTATCGCCAACTTGCAAATACGCAATTAAAAGATCCACTTTGGAAATGTATTGATATGTTAGCATTACAAATGGAAAAGGCAAAAGTTTCTGAACCAAATTATCAAACAAATTTGACAGTTCAAGATGTTGTTGATATGTGTGGTATTCCTCAACAACAGCAAGCGACAGTAGCGTACAACTTTCAAAATGATAGTCATATAAAAATTGTCAATGGAAAAATTTATATTCCTAATTGTGTTGAACTTGCAAAACAAGCAGCATTTTATCGTAAACAAACAAAAAAATAATGCCGATAAATGTGTGATGGAATTTATTTTAAAATCATTTATTCAAATTAAAAAAACATTTGTTCTCATAATTCTTATTTGCACTGGCACTTTAGTTTTTTCACAAGAAAATTCGCAAACAAATTTTGAAGATTTGCCAAATGGTTATGGCGGAATTACTTTGGGAATGTCCGTTGAGCAAACAAAAGAAGCGTTAAAAAAGAATGGAGATTTTGGATATAACGGAGATAGAGATGTTTCACTTTTGCCAGGTGAAAATCGTGTTCTTATTGAAACTGATGCAAGAATTATTGCTCGCTGGTCTTTTCTTGAACAGTGTTGGTTTCAATTTTATGATGATAAACTTTATACGATTATATTGAATTTAAATAAAACGAAAGTTGATTATTATAGCGTTTACAGTTCTCTCGTAAAAAAATATGGACAACCAGCCGAATTTAGCCCAGAACGTTCCGTTTGGAAAAATGATACAATTCAACTTAGTCTTGAAAGACCTCTTTTACTTAAATACATTGATCTTAATACTTTTGATTCACTTGTAAACGAAGCAAAAGTTGAAAAAACTGCGCAAGAAAAAATGCGAGATGAATTTTTAAATAGTTTTTAGGAAAGTAGAATGTATAACAAAGTAATAAAGATTTTGTCATTGAATTTTTTTTTAATGACGTCAATGTCGTTATTTGCTTCTTGCAATGAACAAAAATTAAAAACTGCAAAACTTGAAATTGAAAAACAAGATGGAACTTTTGTTACAGTGAATGCAGAGATTGCCAAAACTGCTTCACAGAGAGAACGCGGTTTTATGGAACGCAAAAATATTCCTGATGGAACAGGAATGATTTTTGTTTTTGAATACGACCAAGTTTTGCACTTTTGGATGAAAAATACGCCAACAGCATTGTCAATTGCTTACATTGACAAAAATGGAATCATTAAAGATATATTCGATATGAAACCATTTAGCCTTGCAACTGTTGAAAGCACGAGTTCTGTTAGATATGCACTTGAAGTTCCACAAGGTTGGTTTTTAAAAAATGGAATCAAAGTTGGCGATAAAATAAGTCTTAATTTTTTGCAAAAAAAATGAATTATTTTTCAAGTTTTGAAAGTTCTGCTTGTGCAATTTTATCGTTGGGATCATATTCAAGAACAATTGAAAAATATTTTTGTGCTTCTGAAATATTTCCTTCTTTGAGAGCAAGATAACCGAGATTAGAAATTATCTTAGTACTTTCAGGTTCAAGAGAAAGTGCTTTTAAAAGCGCTTTTTTTGCTTGTTCCAAATTTTGCATTTCAAGATAACAAATTGCCATTTCGTTGTAAGTATCAGAATTTGAATCTCCTCCATATTCCAATGCTTTTAAAAAAGCCGAAATTCCATCTTCAAAACGACCAAGTCGACGCAATCCCCAGCCTAACATAAACCAAGCATTCCAGACTTGAGGATTGTTCTGAAGAAACAATCGAATTTGTTCAAGACCTTTTTCTTCTTCGCCTTTAGAAATTAAATCGTATGCAGCTTTAAATTTTGCATCGTCCATATTCTGATTTTTTATGTTGTAGAGAATTTCTTGTACACGCTCTTTTTTGTAAATTCCGTTTTCTCCAAGTTCCTCATCTTTTATGTCACAAGTTAAAGCAAGATAAGTTTCAAAAGCATCTTTTGCTTCTGAATAATTTTTTAATTTCATATAATAAAAACCTGCATTGAAAAATGCATCTGGAATTGCAGGTTCGCTTGTCATCGCTTCTTTGTAATAGAGTAGTGCGTCTTCATCGTAAGCATCGGCATCTTCTTTAAGACCTGAACGTCGATAACTGTCTGCACGCTGATCAAAGAAAAGTGCCATATTAAGTGTTATCGCTTTATCTTCTGGATCAAGGCCTTGAAGTGCAAGAAAAATTTCTTCCGCAATTTCAAAGTCTTCATTTTTAACTTTAAGAATTGCCGCTTCTGAAAGTTCTTTTTTTATATTTGGTCGTGCTTTTGTGATAATTGAGCGGTAATACTGAAGATTTGGATTTTGTTTGTCGTAAGCTAAAACTGTCAAAATTCCAGCTAAAATTTGCTCTTGCGTAAGTTCTTCAGGATTAAATTGACCTGGTGCATCGCTATCTTTTTTTTGAACTGGTAATGGAATTGTTGTATCAAGAGGAAAAGCTTCTTTTGAAAGTTCAAAACCATCTGGTAAAGTAATAAAATAAATGGATTCAAGAGGACTATTTGGTTTCATATAAAATTCCTAATTACAATATAAAATTCTTAAGTAGAAATAATTTACAGATTTAAATTGAATTTTGCAATAATGTTAAAATCATGTGCCACAAGTTAATAATCCCACACTAAGATTGTGGCAAAGAATTTTCATTTTGAGCCATAATCATGTCATCTGGAAAATCAGGCATTTCTGGTTCTGTAACTTCTTGAATTGGTGCACTTGATTCTTGCGAAGGTTTAGGAACTTGTTGAACTTGAGTTTCTGGTTGAGTTTGAGCAGTTTGAGTAACTTGCTGAACTTGAGATTGTGGCGAAGTTGGTGTTGGTTGAGCATGTTGTGTTGCGCCTTGTTCTTTTTGAACCGTCGAAAGAATTGTTGTTCTCAACGAAGTAAGATAAGTATTTATCCTTATTCTGTAAGAAGTTGGAACTGCTTTTTCGTCAAACTGAATTCCTGCATATACAATTTCTGGTTTGCCTTCAACTGGGCTTGTCTTTACAATAATTCCTCGTAACTGAATTATTTCATCTGGTTCATCAAAATGAATTCGTAAAATTGTTTCTTTTCCTAAAATGAATTTTTCAATTCCAAGAAGAATAATTTTTGCACCAGAAAAAGAAATATCACGGAGAATACATCTTCTTGGAACATTTTGTATAAATACTATTGTTTCATCTTTTGAAATGTTGAGGCGTCGTTTTGTATCGTCAGTAATTGCAATTCGTTCATCTTTTCTGCGAATAGCATTTGAATTTGCTTCAAGCATTGAACCAATTTTTTCTATCAAATCATCTGGCGGACGTTGCGTAAAAGTGAGAGTAACTACAACCAATTCCGAAGAATTCATATATGGCTTGATTTCTGTAACGCGACCTGTAACAAAAAAGATTATTGGACGATCATGTTGTTGAATAAAGAAAAACCGCAAAGAAACTGGAGAAGGCTCTTTTTTTGATATAGCAGCATAAGCACCTCCTTTTGTTCCAATGATAATTTTTGCCATTTGAAAAGAAGTTGAATTAATAATGCAAGGCCATTGAGCACCATTACATTTAATGTAAATTTGACGAGGATCTAATGCCAGCGTGCGTATTACTTCTTTAGTAAAAGTAACTTCTTTGTCTCGATAAAAATCATAGTAATTTTGTAATTGCTGGCTTGTCATAATACCCATAATCACACATTTTAATTTATATACATTTATTTGTCAAACTAGGAATAAAAAATGTTATGATTTAAAATGAATAAAAAGCAATTTAGAAACAAGTGGTGAAATTATGTTATATTGAACTTCGCGTTTTTATGTTTTTATCTAGATTTTTATCTAGACGAATTTTGTTAATTTTTCGTATATTAAGACTAATGGCACGATGTGCAATTTTTAATTATAAACATTTTATGTAGGAGTTTAAGATAAAAACTGCCTAAAATGTCGTCAGTTTTTATCTT
>CAZOTD010000015.1:0-19189 GCA_964582685.1 uncultured Treponema sp.
CTTCCAGAGTTCCCTTTTCTGTAAAATTATCCTGGGCAAAATTTAAATAAATTACCGGATATTTTTTCCAAGCATCCGGATTGTCGCTTTCCAGTTCTATAATTTTAAGTCCGGAAAAAAGTTCCTTTTTGCCTTCAAAAAAAGCTTTTAAGGTTGAAAGAAAAAGGCTTTTTCCAAATCTGCGCGGCCGGCTCAGAAAATAAACTTTTCCAGTTTCTGCAAGCCGAAACACAAATTCCGTTTTATCAACATAGAGATAATTATTTTTTCGTAAATCTTCAAAACTTTGAATGCCAATTGGCAATTTTCTGAATTTTTGCATAGTTTCAGTTTAGCATAGAATGAGAAAAGTTTAAATGTAAAAAAACGTGTAAAAAAATTGATTCAACAGAAAGTTCTTCAACAACTGGATACGAAGTTTATTTTAACAGAAGCAACAAGCAATGCAATTAACGTAAAATAAAATCGCTGAAAAGCTGGGACTAAAAAAACAGCACTTTGCATTTAGTAAAGCCAACAGTTCTACATACGCAATTCAAACTTTCTGCTATGCTACAAAAAAGGAAAATCAAAAACACTCTGGATATATTTCTAAACTTACTGGATACGTTTTAAAACATACTGGGTACGTTCTGGAATGGACTGGGTACGTTTTTCTTGCATTTTACAGATTATTAGGTTGTGTGTTATGATGAAATAATGGGGCAAATTCAAAGCTTGCAAAAAGAAATGGCAGATTGGCAGGTCAAAGGCGGAGAAATTTCTCCTGCACAATTTGAAATGTTTATGACTTTGGCGAGTCAGCATAATCGGTACAAATCTAAGAATGAATGTATTACATGGAAATTCGGGCAGTTTGCAATATATAAATACTTTTTCATTCTCTTTTGATTCTGGAAAAGCTAATATTCCTTGTTCAAAAATGATTACACTCTGCCTTTCTATGTTGTAATCAACTCTTAATTGGTCTGTGTGTGTAGCTATCATCTAATTTAGTTTTTCAAGATATTTATCTGCTGTTTGCGCTGGAAAAATCGAAGCGACAGGCGTTCTTCCGATTACTGTTCCGACTCGTTAAAATCTGGGATTTTTCGCAAGTTTGTGTATTTCCAATCGTGTGCATAAACATTTGGAAGTTTGCCGACAATCCTGTCATTTTCTGCTTGGAGTTGGTCTTTTATCATTTTCTTAAATACATTCATCAAAGGCTCAGGATTTGCATTTTTATTTACGATGGAATTCGAAAGACTTTCGTCTTGCACAATAGATTGAAGTTCTTTGATAAAATAATAGCAAGTTTCGATTGTCGAAATATATTCTGGTCTAGGTTCTCTTTTAAAAGTGTAAATCGAACGATATTCTCCAAAGAAAGAAACTTTTGGAAGTTTAAGAAGGAATGGATTGTGTTCGATAATTTTTCGCGAACAAAACCAAGTTGCATCGATAATAATTACAAGAAGTTTTTTATTACCGACAATTTTTGCAAATCCTTCTTTTTTTGCTGTCCAAGCATCTTTTCCTGGATACATCAAAACTGGAAAAAAATTATCGTCCGACAAAAGATTTAAAAATCTTTCATTGTTAGAAAAATCCAAACCGACAATAATTTCTGAATCTTTTAATGAGATGTGAGAAAGTCTTCCTGTTCCAGTTCTCTGATGTTTTGCCTCTTTTGGATGCATCAGAAAAATAAATTTGATTCCGCTGTCAATCTCTGGTTTTGCATATTCGCAAAGACAATGAGAAATCGCTCGGAAACATTTTAAACAACGCTCTGCCAAATTAGTTTTTACAAATTCGAGTTTGACATTCTTTGTAAAGCGCAGATGTTTTTTCTACAACATCGTTCGGAATACTTTTAATGTTTGGGTCGCCATCAAGATTATTGTCTTTAAGCCAGTCGCGAACAAATTGTTTGTCATAACTTGCAGGACTTGTTCCTACTTTGTATTCTGCGGCGTTCCAAAAGCGACTTGAATCTGGAGTAAGAACTTCGTCGGCTAAAACTAAATCGCCATTTTCGTCAAGTCCAAATTCAAATTTTGTGTCGGCGATTATAATTCCATTTTTTGCTGCATGGTCGTAGCATTTTTTATAAATTGCGAGTGCTACTTGTTCGATTTTGGAACCAAGTTCTTCGCCAAGATTTTGTTTCATATAATCAAGTGTTACATTTATGTCATGTCCTTGTGCTGCTTTTGTTGAAGGCGTTACAATTGGTTCGTCAAGTTTTTCTGCCTGCTGATATTCTTTGTCAAATTTATGTCCTAAAAATTCTTCACCTTTTTTGTATGCTTCGTACATTGAACCAAACATATAGCCACGAACGATGACTTCATAAGGAATCATTTTTAGTTTTTTTACAAGAATTGTTCTGCCTTCAAATTCTGGTTTTTGAAATTCGATTGGCATATCTTTTAAATCCGAAGAAATCATATGATTTTTTACGATGTCTTTTGTGTAATCAAACCAAAAGTTAGAAATTGCATTTAGAACTTTTCCTTTGTCTGGAATTATAGTTGGAAGAATAACATCAAACGCAGAAATTCTATCTGTCGTTACGATAATCATTCTGCCATCTTCCAAATCATAAACTTCTCGAACTTTTCCGCTGATAATTTTTTTCATTTGTAACCTCGATAGGAAATTGATAAAGACATAATACCGATAATTTTATCTGTTTGCAATAAATCTATTGGAATTCAAATTTAATTCATGTTATAATTTTTTTAAATCGAATTAATTTCGGTTTGAAAAAAATGTTTGTGGCAAACTGATTTGCAGGCAAACTTCTTATTAGGAGGAAAAAATGAGTAAGTATTCGGGAACTAAAACTGAAAAAAATCTTCAGACGGCGTTTGCAGGTGAAAGCCAGGCAAGGAACAAGTACACATATTTTGCGTCTGTCGCAAAAAAGGAAGGTTATGAGCAAATTGCCGAACTTTTTCTTAAAACAGCAGACAATGAAAAAGAGCACGCAAAAATGTGGTTCAAGGAACTTGAAGAACTTGGCGACACAAAAGCAAATCTTTCTGCCGCTGCTGATGGCGAAAATTATGAATGGACAGATATGTACGATGGATTTGCAAAAACTGCAGAAGAAGAAGGATTTACTGCACTTGCTGCAAAATTCCGTGCCGTTGCTGCTATCGAAAAACGCCATGAAGAACGTTATCGCCAACTTTTAAAAAATGTTGAAACCGCAAAAGTTTTTGAAAAGAGTGAAGTAAAAGTTTGGGAATGTAGAAACTGCGGACATATTGTTGTTGGAACAAAAGCACCAGAAGTTTGTCCAGTTTGTGCTCATCCAAAAGCATATTTTCAAGTAACAGATGTAAGTTTTGAATAAAAATTAAAAGGGGCTGCCCAATAAGTTTAATAAGACAGCCCCTAATTCAAATTATTCTGCTTTTCCTAAATATTTATATCCAGCATTCGTAACTGCGTTTTTGAGCAATTCTTCTGGAACTTCTTTAGAAAGAGTAAGAATAGCATTTGCTTTTTGATGGCTTGGAACGGCTTCAAGAACGCCATCGATTTTTTCAAGTTCTGCTTTTACATGTGATTCACAATGTGAACACATCATTCCTTCAATTTTAATAGTTTGTGTCATTTTAGTTGCTCCTTTTTCTGAAATATTTGAAACATCTGGAATTTGTTTTACTTTGGGTTTTGACTTTGAATAAAGTTTTACAAAATTTAATCTAAGTGCATTTGTAACAACGCAAAAACTGCTAAGGCTCATTGCTGCCGCTCCAAACATTGGATTTAATGTCCACCCGAATGTGCTAATATAACAACCTGCTGCAAGAGGAATTCCAATTATATTATAAAAGAATGCCCAGAAAAGATTTTGTTTAATGTTTGAAATTGTCTTTTTACTTAGTTTGACTGCCGAAGCAACGTCCATAAGGCTTCCATTTACGAGAACAACATCAGCAGCTTCAATAGCGACATCTGTACCTTTGCCAATTGCAATGCCGACATCGGCAACTGTTAATGCTGGTGCATCGTTAATTCCATCGCCAACCATAATAACAGTATTTTTTCCATTTTCTTGAAGGCTTTGAATTGCTTGAGCTTTTTGCTGAGGAAGAATTCCTGCAAGAACTTTGTCTGTGCCTGCTTGTCGTCCAATTTCCTCGGCTGTAAGTTGCGTATCACCTGTGAGCATTACAACAGAAAAACCGTTTTTGCGAAGAATTTGAATTGCCTCAAAACTGTCTTCTTTAATCGTGTCCGCAACATAAATTGTTCCAAGGAATTTGTTGTCTTTAGAAAAGTAAAGTGGAGTTTTGCCTTGTCGGGAAAAATCTGTAGAATTTTTTTGCAAGGATTTTTCTTTTAGAATGTCTTCAAAAATAAAAGAAGAATTGCCACCAGCAAGCATCGTACCATCAGAAGTTGTTGCTTTTACACCTTTTCCTGCAATGGCAATAAAATCCAAAACTGGTTGTACTGAAATTCCTTTTTGTGTTGCACATTTTAAAATTGCTTTTGCAAGTGGATGTTCACTTTTTGCTTCGAGATTTGCTGCAAGACTTAAAAGTTCTGTTTCTGAAATTTCTGCTTCTGGAATTATGTCGGTTACAGAAGGCTCTCCTTTTGTAATTGTTCCAGTTTTGTCGAGTGCGATTATTTTTGCTTTGCCGGTAATTTCAAGTGATTGTGCGGTTTTAAAAAGAATTCCATTTGAAGCGCCCTTTCCATTTGCGACCATAATTGCAACAGGAGTCGCAAGTCCAAGTGCACAAGGACAACTGATTACAAGAACGCTGATTGCGCGTGCAAGTGCAAATCCGATTTGTGCACCACACAAAAGCCAGACAATAAATGTTATTGCTGCAATTCCAATTACGGTTGGAACAAAAATTCCGCTCACTTTGTCTGCAATTCTTGCAATTGGAGCTTTTGTTGCACTTGCATCGCTGACAAGTTGAATTATCTGATTTATTGTTGTATCTTGGCCAACTCGAGTTGCACGACATTTTAAAAAACCACTTTGATTCATAGTTGCGCTAAAAACTTTACTATCAATTGTTTTGTCTTGTGGCAAACTTTCGCCTGTAAGTGCAGATTCATTTACAGCAGAAAATCCTTCAATTACAATTCCGTCTACAGGAATTTGTTCTCCGGGGCGTACAATAAAAATGTCGTTTAGAAGAAGTTCATCAATAGGAACTGTAATTTCTTTTTCATCACGAAGAATAACAGCAGTTTTTGGAGCAAGTTTTAAAAGTGCTTTGAGGGCATTTGTTGTTTTTCCTTTTGATTTTGCTTCGAGGAATTTTCCAATTGTTATAAGCGTTAAAATCATTGCCGCCGATTCAAAATAAAGATTTTTATAAAACTTGATAACACTTTCAACATTGCCTTGTAATTGTGCACTAGTCATTGCAAAAAGACAAACTACACTCCAGACAAAAGAAATTCCCGAACCAAGAGCTACAAGAGTATCCATATTTGCTCCACCATGAAATAGAGCACTAATACCACTTGTAAAGAATTTTTTATTGATAAGAATTATAATTTCAGATAGAAGAAGTTGCAAAAGTCCGAGTGCAATAAAGTTTTCATTAAAGAATGATGGAACTGGAAAATTCCACATTGAATGTCCCATCGAAAAATACATTAAAACAAGAAGAAATCCCAGAGAATAAAGAAAGCGTTTTAGCAGAATTGGTGATTCTTTATCTTTAAGAAGTTCTTCGTCAGTTGAAATCTTATTTTGATTTTGATTATCAGAATCAGATTTTTTTGCATTGTTTGAATTGGAGAGAACTTTTGCTCCATAACCTGCATCGGTTACTGCTTTTATAACAACATCAGAAGAAGCATTTCCATTAACAATCATTGAATTAGTTAAAAGGCTTACAGAACATTCTGTAACGCCTTGTACTTGACTTACAGCTTTTTCTACTCGAGCAACGCAAGCGGCACAACTCATTCCAGTAACTTCATATCTTGTCATATTTATCTCCTGCAATTAGAAAATTAACAAACAAGTCGTTCTTCTAAAATCTAATCGAATTTTATGGAAAAGGAAAGTGAATTACAAGAAAGTTGTAAAAAAAATTATTGAAACTTTTTTATCGAAAAATGTTTATTTAAAATTTTAAAATCTTTTTTATCCAATGTGCAAGAATTATAAAAGAAAATGTAATTCCAAGATATTCAAGGACAGAAATAAACATATTTGGAGCGGCAAGTTTCCAACCACTTAAATTAAATAGATAAAAGTGAAGTTGCGCTTTATACAATGCAAAAATGCCAGCAAAGAAAATAATTAAATAAACTAAGTTCAAGATGAGTTTTAGAGATTTTTTGTTGTTGCAAATTTTATTTTCAAGTCGAATAAAAAGTAAATCGGTGTGAAGTCCAAGATGAAAGCACATTACAATAAATCCCCAACATGTCGACATCTTATGAAAAGTTTTTGCAGATTCGGAAAAAACAAAAGGCGAAAAATCAAAAACAATTCCACTTACAAGAATTGAACTTATCGCCATCAAAATTATGAGAATCAAAAGAATCCAATCTGTCGCAGAAAGAAGAATCCTTTGCGCATTATATTTTCCGTTTTTTATTGTTTTGTAAAACCAAAAATTTAAAATGTGATGAACAATGAATAAAACAAAAAGTGCAATTCCCATAACTGCGTGAGCAAGAAGATTTTGAAAAGTTGCATGGCTCATCAAAAAAATAAAATCAGCGTACATCAAAATATCAATTAGAATTTTTATAATTTTGTTCACTTTTTTGCGTGATGTAGAATTTTTAGAATTCATATTGCGTTTCCATTTCTTCAAGTTCGTTTTGTCGAACGTTTAAAAGCGGCTACTAAAATAGCGCAGTTACTAAAAGTGACACAATCGCTTTTAACTTCAAGTTCGTTGCACGAACTTACTTATCAACTTTTTTAAGGAACGATTTTCGTTCAATATCTAAAAACAATATCTAAAAAATTGTTATCATAAAAATTGTAAATCTTCAATATCGAAAACTTGAATCTTGAAAGATTTTTCTTACACGAAAAAATCATATTTTGATTCAAGCGGAGAGTTTCATACCCCGACGCTTGCGTCATAAAAAGTGTTTAAAATCCGACTGCGATACCTTATGAGAAAGAACGATATCTCGAATACTTGCGTCGAGGTTCGTTCATTTAAGTTGTATTTTACTTTTAAAAAAATCAATCATAACTTAAATATTTGCAAAAAAATATAAGTTAAAAACAAATAAAAATCCTAGAAAAATCTTTTGTTCCGTGTTAGAATTTTGCCATGATTGAAATGTATGTTTTGAACGAACTTGCCGCTTTTTCAAAATATGGAACTTTGACTGCAGTTGCAGAAAAATTGAATATTTCGCAACCAGCATTAAGTCGTTCAATGAAAAAACTTGAAAACGATTTAGGAGTTAGTCTTTTTGACCGTACAAAAAATAAAATTACATTAAACGAAAATGGAAAAAATGCCGCTTTAATGGCTCAAAAAATAATTGATTCAGAAATCGAATTCGAAAAAAAAATAGTTGAATACGAACAATCACACAAAATTTTTTATTTTGGCTCAATTGCTCCAATTCCAATTTTGGAACTTACTCCGATTCTTGCACATATTTTTGAAGGAATGACAATAAAATCGGAACTCGAAGAAAATGAGAAAGCATTATATAAGAAACTTGATAGTGGCGAATTTAAAATGATTGTTATAAATCAAATTCCAAAAGACACAAAAAAGTATTCTTTCTCTCGACTTTTCGAAGAACACTTATTCGTGTTACTTCCAAAGACTCACAAACTTGCAAACAGAAAAAAGATTTCTATTAAAGAACTTTCTAGCGAAAAATTTTTAATAAGCAACAAGATTGGATTTTGGTATCGAACGACAAAACGCTTAATTCCTAAGGCAGATTTTTTTGACCAAAGTGATTATAAAACTTTGCGTGAACTCGTCGCACTTGCAGAAATTCCTGCGTTTATAACAAATTTCTCTGAACGAAATTTTAAAATTCCAGAAAATAGAATTTCAATTCCTTTAACTGACCCAGAACTAAATGTAACTTTTTATTGCGTTTGTCAAAAACGTCAAGAGCAAAAATTTTCTGCATTATTTTCGCAGGTTATAGGAATTTATAAGGAAAGATAAAGCCCTAAACGGATTTTAGTGCGAATATATAATCTTTCATAACAATTATGTACTAACTATTTCTTCGTTTTCAGCAAAAAATCTACCATAACAAAAAGTAATGCTGAACATCAAAAACTTATATTGTACTTTTTTCTCTCACAGTTTTATATTAAAAATACATCGTATTGCTTTGCACTACTTACCGAGTTTTTTTCGGAAACTCACAAAATATATTTGAAGAAGTTTCAAAACTTGACTGACTTTTGAAGCTCTTCATTTGGAGGTGAAAAAATGGATTATCTTACACTAAACAACGGCGTTAAAATGCCACAAGAAGGATTTGGAGTTTTTCAAGTTCCGGATGGAAATGTTACAGAACAAGCGGTTTATGACGCAATTTCTGTCGGCTACCGCCTGATTGACACAGCGGCGGCTTATCAGAACGAGGAATCTGTTGGACGCGCAATCAGTCGTGCAATTTCTGACGGACTTGTTAAGCGCGAGGATTTATTTATTACCACAAAACTTTGGGTTCAGGATTACGGCTACGAAAATACAAAAGTTGCGTTTGAAAAATCCTTGAAGTCGCTTGGGCTTGAATATTTGGATTTGTATCTTTTTCATCAGCCGATGGGCGATTACTATTCTTCGTACCGCGCGATGATTGATTTGTATAAGGAAGAAAAAACGCGTGCGATTGGAGTTTGCAATATGTATCCGCACGTTCTTGCCGATTTGTGCGAAAATTTTGATGTAAAGCCTGCGGTTAATCAGATTGAGCTTCATCCGTTTTTTCAGCAGCCACTTGCAATTGAAACGGCAAAAAATTACGGAGTTATTCCTGAAGCCTGGGGACCTTTTGCCGAAGGAAAGCATGGAATTTTTACAAATCCGCTTTTGACTGAAATTGCGGAAAGGCACAAAAAAACTGTAGGGCAGGTTGTTCTTCGCTGGAACATTCAGCGCGGCGTTATCGTGATTCCAAAATCTGTCCACAAAAACCGAATGGAAGAAAATATTAACATTTGGGATTTTGCACTCGACGATGATGATATGAAAAAAATTGCGACGCTCGATTTGGGGCACAGCGAAATTGTAAATCATTTTGATCCGAATTTTGTTAAGATGATAAATACTTGGAAAATCCACGATTAAAATTCGAATTCGGGCGTTCCCTACCAACCTGTCTGATAGCAGCCAGATTGGCAGGTCGGGTGTTCCAGCCTTCGCCATTCGGCTCATTGCCGCAAGCGGCAACTTCGGGCTTCCATACCCTAACGCATAAACTTTGCAAAAAAAACAAGGGCAACACATTTGTCTTTTATATGACTTTTTATCAGGAGATTTATTATGAAAAAAATTATAACTATTTTATCGTCGGCATTGATTCTTGCAGGAACTGCCTGCAGTGCAGATTCAAATTTATCTTTTGACGGCTCTGGCAGAAACGACAGATTCACAAAAGCCAGCGGAAATTCAAAAGTTCTTGTTGCGTATTATTCCGACACTGAAACGACAAAAGCGGTCGCAGAAAAAGTTGCTTCGTATTTGAACGCAGACTTGCTTGAAATCGAAAGTGCAAATCCGTATTCACGCGCAGATGTAAACTGGCGAAACAGGGAAAGTCGGGTTTTTCGCGAACACGACATAATTTTTGGCACAAAAGGAAACGGACAGGCGACTGTCGAAGACTTTCAAAGAGCGTCGTCGCAAGTTTCAACAAGAGTCGATTCAGATTCCGTGATTGATTTAAGCGGCTACGATACAGTTTTTGTCGGTTATCCAATCTGGTGGGGAATCGCGGCTTGGCCAGTAAACGGATTTGTTACGCAAAACAATCTGGAAGGAAAAACAATTGTTCCGTTCGCGACTTCAATGAGTTCACCACTTGGACAAAGCGACACGCTTTTACGCGACATTGCAGGCAGAAAAGGAAACTGGCTTTCAGGACACAGATTCGGAACAAGCGCAAGCGTTTCTGAAGTTCGTTCTTGGGTTGACACATTGAAAATAAAATAATTCAAAGTGCAGCCACGCTGTTCGTGGACGCGGCGGGATATGACGGCGTACAGATTCACGCGGCACACGGTTTTTTCTTGAGCTTCCTTGCTTTACTTGAATGCGTTAGGGATAGTAGGGGCGTGCCGAAGGCACGTTCTAAAACGGCAATATGAAAAAGATTGTCGGGTCAAGCCCGACAATGACATAATCTGCAAATAGATGCTGAATCAAGTTCAGCATAACATGCCGTTTTAGAATGAAGCGCGGCTAGCGCACAACCCCGAATAGCCCGCCCTGCCGAATGGCAGGGAACGCCAAAAAAAAATGAATCATTTTATATTTTGGAGGATATTTTTATGAAAAAAGATTTAGGTGTTTTGCCGGCGGTTTTTCCGATGCCCGTGCTTATCGTTGCTTCTTATGACAAAGGCGGCACAGTTCAGGCGATGAACGCCGCTTGGGGAATGACTTGCGAATCGGATAAAATTGTGCTTTTTATTGACGCTGACCACGCGACAACAAAGGCAATCAATCAGTCAAAGGCTTTTACGGTAAGCCTTGCGGACAAAGCACACATGGAAGCCGCTGACTTTTTTGGAATCGCGACAGGAAACAAAATGCCTGACAAGTTCGAAAAATCCGGTTGCCATTCAGAAAAAAGCCAGAAAGTGAACGCACCGGTCATTCAGGAATTTCCTGTAACTTTGGAATGTGAGCTTGTCGAAATCACAAACACGGAAAATGTCCACGCGATTGTCGGAAAAATTGTGAATGTCCTTGCCGACGAAAAAGTTCTTTCTGAAAACGGAAAAGTCGATCCGCTTAAACTTGACGCGCTAATTTTTGACCAGTTCCAGAACGGCTATTACGTTGCGACTGAAAAAGTGGGACAAGCCTGGAACGCTGGCCGCGAAATGATGAAAGCTGCACAGAAATAAGTTTTCCTATATCGCAAACAAAACCTACAAAAAAAACATGGCGTGCGAAAAAAGCAAGCGCGCCGTGTTTTTTTCTGACGGATTCTACTGATTATAATTGATTTTGAGCCTGCACCTTCGAAGTCGCACGAAACGGACATATTTTTCATCACGTTCACGAACGAAATCTGTTTTCCAAAATGGTCAACTGTCGCGTGGCAACTTTCTGTCATTCGTTCCATAAATTCTTCTTCGGCGATTGACCATTGCTCTTTAGAACCGACGTGCGTGTGGATTTCTGATTTGTCAACTTAAAAAAAAGAAGCTGGCTTTTAATCTAAATTCCGTTTTGCCCAAGATTCAACTTGACTTTTTGAATGTGAAGCTTCTGCTCCATGAATTGCAAGACCTTCTCCAACTGTTGCTCCTTTACAATATTTTTTTAGAGCGGCTGGACTTCCTGCAATACCACTGCCTTCATGCGTCATAATTGGGAAAACTTTTTTCCCTGCAAAATCAAGTTTTTCCAATTGTGTAAAAATTGCGCAAGGATAAGTTCCCCACCAACAAGGACCTGCAACAACAATATTTTTATAATCGGAAATATCTAAAAGATAATTTTTAAGTTCGGGGCGACCATTTTCACGCAGTTCTTTTTTTGCTTCTTCAATGCAAGTTGAATAATCTTCGGAATATTCCTTTACAGTTTGAACTTCAAACAAATCAGCATCAACTGCGTCTTTAATAAATTCTGCAACAATTTCTGTGTTTCCTTTGCTTAAGTTTTTAATGCTTCCGTTTACATAATTTTGACCTTTGCGGGAATAATAAATTACAAGTGTTTTTGCCATAAATTCCTCCAGTTCGTAAATTTTTGTAAATTTGATTTTTAAAATCAAGATTTTCGATTTTAGTATAATAACACAATTTGAAATTTGGCAACTAAAATTCACGAAAATACTATAATAAAAAATCATACTGACTAAAAGAAAGTTTTAGTTTAAAAATTTAAAAACTTGAGTTAATTTATTAGAGTAAATTAATTGAAACGGAGGAAAATATGAAAGTTTCAAAAAAATTATTTTTTATTCTAATTGCAACTTTTGTTTCGTTAAATTTTTCACTTTGGGGACAAGCTAATCTAAATTCTGGCTCAACTCAAAATGGAAAAGTACTTGTAGCGTATTTTAGTAGAGTTGACGAAAATTATGGCGTTGGAAACATAACTGAAGGCAACACAGCAAAAATTGCCAAAATAATTGCTCAAAAAACTAAAGCGGATTTATTTGAAATAAAAACTACTCGAACTTATGACAAAACTTACAACAAGGCAATTCAAGAAGCAAAAAACGAGCAGACAAACAAAGAACGTCCGCCACTTGTTCAAGATTTGACGCAAGCACAAATTAACAATTACGATACGATTTTTATCGGTTATCCAATTTGGTGGGGCGATTTGCCTATGGTTGTTTACACATTTCTTGAAGGAAAAAATCTTGACGGAAAAACTATAATTCCTTTTTGTACTCATGAAGGAAGTGGACTTTCTGGAACAGAAAGAACGTTGCGTTCAATGTTTCCAAAATCAACTGTAAAAGCAGGCGTTGCTATTCGTGGAAGAACTGCACAAAACGACAAAAAAGCAAGCGAAAAAGCAATTAACGATTGGCTCAAAAATATCGGATTTTAGAAACGCTAGAATTTAATGTATGTGCATTTTTTCTTGACAAATGAAATATGCACTTATTATATTAAATTCGCATTGCTTACAAAGTGAACTTTTTTTTAAAATCGGCATTTTTTATTTATCCTATTTTTTTATCAGGAGAAAAATTATGAAGAAATTTTGGTTATTTATTACTTCGTCGTTCTTGCTTTTAAGTTCTTTTGGTTTTGCACAAAATGCAAATTACAAAACTTACGAAACAACTGACAAAAATGCACCAGTTGTTTATTTCATTCGCGAAATAACGCCGGAAAATCTTGTGAAAGTCTACAAGGCGATGGGCTGGAATCCACACGGAAAGGTCGGCGTAAAAATCAGCACAGGCGAACCACCTTCATCAAATTATCTTAGACCTTCGCTTATCGGAAAACTTGTGAAAGACGAACTTGGAGCAACAATTGTTGAATGTAACACTGCTTACGGCGGAAGTCGTGCTTCAAACGCAATGCACAAGCAAGTTGTAAAAGACCACGGATTTTTAGATATCGCTCCATTTGATTTACAAGACGAAAGAGGAACAATGACTCTTCCAATTTCCGGCGGAGAAGTTTTAAAGCAAACTTATGTCGGTGCGAATTTCAAAAACTACGATTCTTATCTTGTTTTAAATCACTTTAAAGGACACGCAATGGCAGGATTCGGCGGAGCAATCAAAAATCTTTCAATCGGATTCGGAAGCGGAAGCAGCACACAAAATTCTGGAAAAATTCTGATTCATTCAGGCGGACACAGCACACGGAGTTGGGGCGGCGGAACTCAAAACGAATTCCTTGAAGCAATGGCGGAAGCGGCAAAAGGCGCATGCGACTATATGAAAAACGAACAAGGAATTGCATTTGTAAGTGTTATGAATAGAATTTCAATTGACTGCGACTGTAACGGACATCCGCACGAGCCGGAATTAAAGGACATCGGAATTCTCGCTTCTCTTGATCCGCTTGCAATCGACCAAGCAGCCATTGATATGATTTACACTTATAAAAACAAAGCAGGCGATTCCGCTCAGTCTTTGATAAACAGAATCGAAAGGCAAAACGGAAGGCACACGCTTGAACATGCAGAAAAAATCGGACTTGGAAAAGGAACAAGAAATTATCGTCTTGTTGAAATTAAATAATCGTTAAGGTGCAAAGAAAGTTTTCAAACATATAGTTGTAAGGCAGAGTTATAATCAAAGGAACTAGGAAATTTTATGAAAGAAATACTTTATCGTGAAGCAATTTATCTTTGGTATTATTTTGATATTCAGTTTCGTCAAATTTTCTGGTATTGGGTTTTGGGAATGATAATCGGCTCTGCAATTTCTGTTTTTGCAAAAAATTACATTCACAAAGCGGCGGAGTTTTTAGGAAAGCGGATTCCAGGAATTGTCGGCTTGATTTTTGCAAGTGCACTTGGAATCGCTTCTCCGCTTTGTATGTACGGAACAATTCCAATCTGCGCGGCGTTTTCTAAAAAAGGAATCAAGGACGATTTTTTGGCTGCGTTCATGATGAGTTCAATTCTTTTAAATCCGCAACTGATTATTTATTCTGCGGCACTCGGTGGAACAATGCTTGCCGTCAGAATTGCAAGTTGTTTTTTGATGGGAATTGCCGCCGGTTTTTTAGTTCACGTTTTTTATTGCAGAAAAGAAGTTGATTTCACTGAAGCAGATTTTGCGAAAAAAAAATCCTATTTTGATTTTTCATCTTTTGATGAACCGAAAAATCGCGACACCGACCCGAACATATTCTTGCGTTTTATAAAAAACCTTTGGCGCAACATAAAAGCGACCGGACCGATGTTTTTGCTTGGAATTGCACTTTCTGCAATTTTTCAGCGTTACGTTCCGGCGGATGCAATGGCTCGCCTTTTTGGAAAACAAAACGAAGCGTTCGGGCTTTTGATGGCGGCGACAATCGGAGTTCCGCTTTATGTCTGTGGCGGAGGAACAATTCCTCTTTTGCAGCAATGGTTGGCAGAAGGAATGAGCAAAGGAAGTGCGGCGGCGTTTATGCTCACAGGTCCTTCAACAAAAATCACAAATCTTGGCGCGCTGAAAATCGCACTCGGAATAAAAAATTTTGCACTTTACATCGTGTTCGTAATTTTATTTTCCCTTTTGACAGGATTTGTTGTAAACTTAATTTTATAGAATTTAGATTTTTTTTTAGTGGCGAATTTTTAATAATATTTTTAAGGAAGTTTTATGAATATTCGGAACTTTTTATTTTAGGAAAAGCGACTAGCGGAGCAGACAAAATAAAAGATTTGAGCGTAAAAATCAGCGTCTTGAAAAACTGATTTTTACTATTGCAAAACATTTGCCTTTCAAAAGATAATGCAAAAGATAAATTGAAACTAATGGAGCAAAATATGGATGATTCAACTTCACAGAAAAACATTCACGAAAAACTTGAAGACTTGCGTTCGTATCTGCACTCGCTCGAAAGCGTCGCAGTTGCGTTTTCTAGCGGAGTTGACTCGACTTTCCTTTTAAAAGTTGCGCACGACACTCTTGGCGACAAAGCGATTGCAATAACAGCAACTTCGTGTTCGTTTCCAAAACGAGAAGCGGACGAAGCGGCGGATTTCTGCAAGGCAAACGGAATCAGGCAGATTATCGTAAAATCCGAAGAACTTGAAATTCCAGAATTCCGCCATAATCCAAAAAACCGATGTTATCTTTGCAAAAAAGAACTTTTTTCAAAAATCATTTTGCTTGCAAAAGAAAACGGAATTGCCGAAGTTTGCGAAGGAAGCAATATGGACGACAACGGCGATTATCGGCCGGGATTGCAAGCGGTCGCGGAACTTGGCGTAAAAAGTCCGCTTCGTCATTGCAATCTTTACAAATCTGAAATCCGTGAACTTTCCAAAGAAATGAATCTTCCGACTTGGCAAAAACAGTCGTTCGCTTGCCTTTCGTCGCGTTTTGTCTACGGCGAAGAAATCAACGAGAAAAAACTTAAAATGGTTGATAAAGCCGAACAATTTTTGCTCGAAAAAGGATTCAAGCAACTTCGCGTTCGCATTCACGGAGAAAATCTTGCAAGAATCGAAGTTCTGCCCGACGAAATGGAAAAACTTCTTTTGCTTCACAGCGAAATTGTTGAAAACTTAAAGAAAATCGGTTTTGCATACATTACAATGGATTTGCAAGGCTACAGAACAGGAAGCATGAACGAGGTAATTAAAAAATGAGCGAAAAATCCGGCTTTGACGAATTGAACTTTGCAAAACTCGACACAGAAAGAAAAAATCGCACTGGATTTCCTGAAGTTGTTTTTTGCCAAGGAAAGAAAGACGATTTTCTAAAAGAAATTTTCCTTCGCCTTTACAAGACGAACGGCGAAGTTATGGGAACGCGAGCCTCTGCAAAACAAGCACAACTTGTAAAAAGCGTTCTTTCAAATGCGGAATACGACGAAGTTTCGCGGATTATTTCTGTAAAAAACGAAGAAAAATCTGCTGAAAAAAAACTGATTGGAAATATCGCTATCTGCACCGCAGGAACTGCCGACATTCCTGTTGCGGAAGAAGCCGCAAAGACTTCGGAATTTTTTGGAAGCAAAGTTTCGCGCGTTTACGATGTAGGCGTTTCAGGAATCCACAGGCTTCTTTCAAAAGTGGACGTTCTAAACGAAGCAAACTGCGTTGTCGCGATTGCCGGGATGGAAGGCGCGCTTGCAAGCGTTGTCGGCGGTTTGGTGAGCGTTCCAGTTGTTGCAGTTCCGACTTCCGTTGGCTACGGCGCAAGCCTCGGCGGGCTTTCTGCGCTTTTAACGATGATAAATTCCTGCGCGAACGGAATCAGCGTTGTGAACATAGATAACGGCTACGGAGCAGGCTACATTGCAACGCAGATAAACAGACTTGCTGAAAATGGAAAAACAAAATAACTGGGGAACAAAATGAGCGATTTATATCTTGAATGCAATGCAGGAATCTCTGGAGATATGGCGGTTGCGGCGATGATTGATGCGGGTGCAGATAAAGACGCATTGCAAAAAGCATTGAATTCGATTCTTGTACACGGATTTAAAACAGAAATTTCGCGTGTAAATAAAAATGGAATTGACTGTTGCGACTTCAACGTGATTTTAGACAGCGACCAGGAAAATCACGATCATGATATGAAATATCTTTTCGGACACGAGGTTTCGACAGACTCAACTACCGGATATGAAAAAATCAGTCATTCCGAACACGAACACGAACATAATCACGATGAACACAATCACGAACACAACAATGAATCTCACGATGAGCAAAGACTTCATCACGAACATTCGCACGAACCGCACGAAGAACATCACAACGAAGACCATCATCACCATGAGCACAGAAATCTTTCCGACGTGCTTGAAATAATCGACAAAACTCAAATGAATGACGCGGCGAAAAATCTTGCGCACAAGATTTTTCAAATAATAGCAGAGGCGGAAAGCCGCGCGCACAATCTTCCGCTGGAAAAAGTGCATTTTCACGAAGTCGGAGCGATTGATTCAATCGTCGATGTGATTGCACTTTCCGTTTGTTTTGAAAGCCTTAATGTTAGTCGCGTTTTTGTTCCGTTTTTGAACGAAGGAACTGGAACTGTTCGCTGCCAGCACGGAATTCTTCCGATTCCAGTTCCAGCAGTTGCAAACATTGCGCAAAGTTACGCGCTTCCGCTCCACATAATGCAGGACAAAGGCGAGTTTATAACTCCAACTGGAGCAGCTTTTGTCGCAGCGGTTATGACAGACAAGACTTTGCCGGAAACTTTCACAATCAAGAAAATCGGACTTGGAGCCGGAAAACGCACATATTCGCGACCAAGCATTGTTCGTGCAATCATAATAGAAGAAGATGAAAAAAACGCAGTGGCGGAATCTGGCGTAACAGTCAATGACCGCGATGTTTCCGGCAAAATCGTAAAACTAGAAACGAACATCGATGACTGCACAGGCGAATCGCTTGGTTTTGTTATGGACGAACTTTTTTTTAATGGCGCGCGTGATGTTCATTTTATTCCGTGCTTTATGAAGAAAAATCGTCCTGCTTATCTTCTGACTGTAATATGCACAGAAAACGAACGCAAAAAAATGGAAGAAATCATTTTTAAGCACACAACGACAATCGGAATCAGGCGAAGTTTGATGGAACGGACAGTTCTTGACCGCAAGGAAATTTATCTTGATTCGCCTTATGGACAAATCCGCGCAAAAGAAGTAAAAGGAAGTGGCATTGCAAGGACTTTGCCAGAATACGATGATGTTTCAAAAATTGCAAAAAAAACCGGAAAATCTTTCGGCGAAGTATTTAGTGAACTTTCAGATTTGTGTAAAAACAAAATCTGATTTAATATATAAATGTCGAAAATCATAAAATAATTTTCGACGTAAAATTATGAGGAGGAAAAATATGGCTTGTTTTACCGTACCATTGGCTGAAGCTGTTGTTGTAACAGTTTCAAAAAAAATCTTGTTAAAGAAGAACGCAGACAAAATCCTTGACGAAGCAAAATCTGCAAAACTCGAATTAGTAAAATCAAAAATCGGGTTGCTCGAAAAAATGCTTTACGGAGGAAGTTTTCTTCTAGCTGTCGAGCATTTTTACCACGGCGAAATTTCGTTCATTCCACCTTTCCTGACAGCAATAAAAACTCCTTCGGAAATCCCTGCGATGCTTCACGAAATGGCGACAGTCGGAGTTGGAATGGCACTTTTAGTTACGGCTACTTGGGGAATTGGATGTGCAATATCTTCGTTGGTAAAACGAATTTGCAAATCTAAATCAAATATTGCCAGTGGACTTGCATAATGTGTTTGCTTATGACAATTTTTGCGGCTCTTGTTTTTACAGTTCTTTGGGTTGTAACAAAAAAACGAGGGCATGAGCACAAAAGTTTTTTGACAACACTTTTAATGTTTTGGGCAGCAAGTTTAATGTGGAGTGTCGATGGAATTGCGTCAGTTATAAATGGTGAAGATTTTTTTGATATCAGTGCTTCTGACGCAATCCTTGGTGCGATTGTTCTAGCAGCTGGGCTTTTGATTTTTGCGTTTTTGTATGTCAAGGAAAGACGCAAGGCAAAGGCATAGCGGAATTGCCCGAATTGACACAACTTTCGCTTGGTTAGGAAATTGGTCTTGGAGCTGAAAGCCGAATATATCAACTTGTGACGCTTAATTAGTTTTAATGCGCGAGTACCCAAAAAAGAAAAACAAAAAATGGAGCAAAAATCAGTGGGCTCGGTATTGTCTAGCCACCTGAACAATAGGGGAACTTTATGAATAACGAAAATTATTTAGGAAAAGACATTTTTAAACTTGGATTTGGTTTGATGCGACTTCCGAAAACTGCGGACGGAAAAATCGACATTGAACATACAAGCAAAATGGTTGACGCTTTTATTGATGCGGGCGGAACTTATTTTGACACGG
>CAZOTD010000016.1:0-18929 GCA_964582685.1 uncultured Treponema sp.
CAGCTTCTCCTGCACAAGCGGAAAATTTTCCGTTTTGTACAATTGAGCCTAATATCGGAATTGTAGATCTTCCAGATGAAAGACTTGATTTTATTTCAAGCGTTTTTCAACCAAAAAAGAAAACTCCAGCAACTGTAAAATTTGTTGATATTGCTGGTTTAATAAAAGGTGCTTCTCAAGGCGAAGGACTCGGAAATCAATTTTTAGCAAATATTCGTGAATGTTCTGTAATTGCACACGTTGTTCGATGTTTTGAAAATTCAGATATTATGCATGTTCGTGATGATGCAAAAGTAGAAGTTGGGATTGATCCAGAAAGTGATATTCTGACTATTGATTTGGAACTTGCACTTGCTGATCTTGAAACAATTCGAAAGCGCCAAGAAAAAGTAACAAAACAAATTCGTGCACTTGGTAAAGATGAAGAAAAAAAATTAAAAGCCTGGACAACTGCTGTCGAAAAAATTAAACCTCTTCTCGAAGAAGGAAAAGGGGCACGCCGAGCAGATTTGACTGATGACGAAAAATTGGCAGTAAAAGATATGTTCCTTTTGACAATGAAACCTTTGCTTTATGTATGTAACATTGATGAAGATACAATTGCAGATGGAACAAATAAATATGTTGAACAAGTTAAAAAAATAGCAGAACAAGAAAATGCCGAAGTAGTTGTCATCTGTGGAAAATTTGAAGCCGAACTTTCTGATATTAAAGATGAATCTGAACGCAAGGAATTTATGGAATCTGTCGGTTTGACAGAATCTGGATTGAATGTTCTTGCAAGAAAAGTTTATCATCTTATGGGGCTTTCAACTTTCTTTACTGGAGGACAAGATGAATGTCGTGCCTGGACAATTCACGCAGGCGATAAAGCCCCACAGGCTGCTGGAGTAATTCACACAGATTTTGAAAAAGGTTTTATTAAAGCAGAAGCGTATTCGATTGATGATCTTAGACAATATGGAACTGAGGCAAAAATTAAAGAGGCTGGAAAATATCGCATTGAAGGAAAAGATTATGTTGTCAAAGATGGCGATGTTCTTTTCTTTAAATTCAATGTTTAAATAACATTTTTAGATTTTTCAAGAACATAGACCAAATAAGGCTGTGATTCTTGAAATAATTATAAATTATATCTAATGACTTAAAACAGCAAAAAGACTTGATTCAAGGAGGACAGGTACTATGACGACGCTGGATTTCTTAAAAGCTAAGAAAGAGAACAAAAAAATTTCAATGATTACATGTTACGATTCCACTTTTGCAGGAATTGTAAATGAGTCTGACATTGACTGTATTCTTATCGGAGACAGTTGTGCAATGGTTATGCATGGAGAAAAATCAACTGTCCCTGCTCAAATGGACTGGATGGTTGAACATACTCGAAGCGTAAGAAATGGTGCGCCCGATAAATTTATTCTTGCCGATATGCCGTTTCTTTCTACTCGTAAAGGAATTGAATATGCAACAAATTGTGCAGGCAAACTTTTAGTTGTAGGAGCAAATTCTGTAAAAATTGAGGGCGTGTTTGGGCAAGAAAATGTTTTAAAACATCTTGTTCAAAGTGGCATTCCTGTAATGGCACATCTAGGACTTACACCACAATTTTACAACGCATTTGGTGGTCACAAAATGCAAGGCAAGACAGAAGAAGCGGCTATCAAAATTATTGAAGAAGCGCAGATTGCCGAGCAAATTGGTTGCTTTGGACTTTTGCTTGAATGCATTCCGTCAGAACTCGCATCTAAAATTACAAAAAGCGTTTCAATTCCTACAATTGGAATTGGAGCGGGAGTTGATTGTGATGGGCAAGTTCTTGTTCTACAAGATATGCTTGGAATGTCAGGAGTTAAAATGCGTTTTGTTCGCGAATATCTTAATGGCAGAGAATTGATTAAAGATGCATTTAATTCGTATGCAAAAGATGTTGCTGAAGCAGCATTTCCTGCAGGTAGCGAAATTAAGTAATTACAGTTTTTTACAGAGGAAAAAATGAAAGTTATTAGAACAGTTGAAGAATTCAAAGCAATTAGGAATTCTCTTGAAAATAAAAAAATTGGTTTTGTGCCTACAATGGGAGGACTTCATAAAGGACATCTTTCTTTAATTCAGCGTGCAATTCAAGAGAACGACATAAGCGTTGTAAGCGTTTATCTTAATCCGACACAGTTTAATGATAAAAATGATTTAGAAACATATCCTGCAAATTTTGATGAAGATTGTTCACTTCTCGAAAATGCAGGTGTCGATTATGTTTTTGCACCGACTTATTTTGTTATGTATCCTGATGATTACAAGTATGTTGTTACAGAAAAAGAATTTAGTCAGGAATTATGTGGAGCAAAAAGACCAGGACATTTCGATGGCGTTCTTACAATTGTAATGAAACTTTTTAATATTGTAAAACCAACTAACGCTTACTTTGGAGAAAAAGACTATCAACAGTTAAGATTGTTAGAAGGAATGGTGAATGCATTCTTTATGGATATTACGATTGTTCCTTGCCCGATTGTTCGCGAAGATAATGGACTTGCAATTTCAAGTAGAAACCGAAAACTTTCTGAACAAGGACTTGAACTTGCCCCTGAGTTCCATAAAATTCTTGCAAGTGGCGGAACAGAAGAAGAAATTAAAACAAAACTTGAAGATGCTGGTTTTGTAGTTGATTATGTTACAAAAAAAGGAAATCGACTTTACGCTGCCGTATTCCTTGAGTCTGTAAGATTGATTGATAATATCGAAATTTAATTTTATTTTATAAGGAGGAATTTAAGTGAGTAAAAATATTTTATTAAATGTAACAGGTTCGATTAGTTGCTATAAAGCTTGTGCACTTGTTAGTCTTTTGACAAAAAATGATTTTAATGTTCGTGTCATTCCAACAGAAGATGCACTAAAATTTGTTGGAGCAGCAAGTTTTGAAGGTTTAAGTCACAACAAAGTTGAAACATCAATGTTTGATAATGACAATCCAATTGCACATATTCATCTTGCGCAAAATTGGGCTGATCTTATTATTTCTTATCCTTGTAGCGCAAATACAATTAATCGACTTGCGGCAGGTTTGGCTGATGACCTTTTTGGAGCGGTTTGCCTTGCAAATAATTTTAAAAAACCTTTTTTGATTTCGCCAGCGATGAATACTCAAATGTTTTTACATCCAAGCGTTCAAGAAAATTTAAAAAAACTTGAAAGTTGGGGCGCACAGATTTTACGTTGCGATGAAGGTGAACTCGCTTGCGGAACATCTGGCGTTGGCAGACTTATTGAACCTTCTGAAGCATTTGAAATTATAAAAAAGACTTTAGAAAAATAAAATGAAAATTCTTGTAACTGGTGGCGGTTCAGAAGAACCAATCGATAATGTACGTTCAATTTCTAATTTTAGTACAGGAAAAACTTCTGCTTTTCTTTCGGATTATTTTGTACAACATGGAAACGAAGTTACAGAACTTGTTTCTGAAAAAGCTCAAAAACCTCAAAAAGCAAGTTTTATAACTTATAAAACTTTTGCGCAACTTTCCGCTCTTCTTGAACAAGAATGTAAATCGGAAAAATATGACGCAATAATTCACGCGGCTGCTGTAAGTGATTATTCGCCTTATTCCATTGTTGTCGATGCAACTGAATATCCAGTTGGAAGTTTTTCAAAAATTCCTTCGGGAATTGAACTTAGCATTAAGATGAAAAAAAATCCAAAACTTTTGGATAACATAAAAATGTGGTGCAAAAATAAAACAAAAGTTTTTGGATTTAAACTTACATCAAACGCGACAGAACAAGAAAGAAAGATTGCAGTAAAAAAAATATTCGATGCAAACAAAAATAAAAATCTTGTTCCTGATTTTGTCGTTTCAAATGATTTAAGTGAAATTACTGAAAAAGTTCATCCTTGTGCAATATATTCTTGTTCGATGGAACTTGTTGCTTTAGTGAATAATCTTCAAGAACTTGCAAATAAAATTTTGGAGTTGATATGATTTTAACGATTGATGTCGGAAACACACAAATTGCAGGCGGACTTTTTGACGCAGAAAAATTAGTTCTTCAATTTAGACGAACAACTCATCTTGGAACTAGTTCCGATGAACTTGGACTTTTTTTTAGATCTGTAATTCGTGAAAATAATTTTCATTGGCAAAAAATTGAACGTGTTGGAATTTGCAGCGTTGTTCCTTCAATCAATTATTCCCTATCAAGTGCAATTACAAAATATTTTAAATGTAGCGCACTTTTTATTCAGGCAGGAATAAAAACTGGGCTTAAATTAAAATATGCAAATCCAAAAGAAATTGGTGCCGACAGAATCGCTGCGGCAATTGGAGCGGTTTCACTTTATCCAGATACAGATTTGATTATAATTGATTTGGGAACGGCCACAACAATCGAAGTTGTGACTTCTCAAAAAGAGTATCTTGGTGGTGCAATTCTCCCTGGTCTTAGGATTAGTGTTGAAGCACTTGCAAATGGAACTGCAAAACTTCCTATTGTCGAAATTACAAAACCAGAACACAGTCTTGGTTCTAGCACAGTTGAAGCAATTCAATCAGGAATTTTTTTTGGACATCTTGGTGGTCTAAAAGAATTATGCTATCAATATCAAACAACAATTTTTAAAGGTAAAAAACCGCTTATTCTTGGAACTGGCGGTTTTTCAAGAATATTTGAAAAATCAAAACTTTTTGATGAACTTTCAACTGACCTTGTTTTTCGGGGAATAAAAAAAGCTCTTGAATTAAATAAAGAATAGTTTTGTTAAGGTAATAAAACTTTGACTAAAGTACATCATATTTTTTTATCAACTTGCGATTTTCACTTTTAAATATGGGAGAAAAAATGAATATTACAATATTAAAATCAAAATTACACAGAGCAACAGTTACAAATTCAAACTTAAATTACGAAGGTTCTATAAGCATTGATACTGAACTTTGTAAACTTGCCGGAATGCATAATTGGGAAAAAGTCGATATTTACAATGTGAATAATGGCGAGCGATTTTCAACTTATATAATTCCTGGAAAAAAAGGTGAAATTTGTCTTAATGGTGCAGCTGCAAGAAAAGCGTGCATTGGCGATAAAATTATAATTGTAACTTATACAACTATCGGTGAAGAAAATGTTGACACTTGGAAGCCGACTGTTGTCTTGCTCAATGAAGATAATTCTGTCAAAGAAATAAAAAAATAATTTTTTTTGCAAGATATTTTTTTTGAAATTTAGTATTTAAAGTTTGTTCTGTAATTTTTTTTGTGAGAGGAAAATAATGAAAAAAAAATATCGTTTGCTTTTTGGCATTTTGCTTTTAGTTATTTTATTTGTAATTTTGTTTTACAAAAATTCTTCTAAATTGAATAAAAATGAAATTACAATTACAAATTGGAATGTTCAAACTTTTTTTGACGGAAACAATGATGGAATTGAATATTCTGAATTTAAAAAATCAAGTGAAACTTGGAATGAAAATTTTTATGAACAACGACTTAAACGACTTTGTTCGATTATTGAAGAATTAAATTCAGATGTGTTTGTAATGGAAGAAATCGAAAACGAGAAAATCTTGTATGACATTTCAAATTATTTAAGTCACAATTCTTGGTTTAAGAACAAAATGTATAACTATGGCGCTTTTGGAAAAGAAAAAACAAATAGCATTGGCTGCGCAGTTATTTCAAAATACAAAATTGTTGATTTAAAATTTCATTCACTTGATGTAAGAACTGAAACAGAAAAATCTCCACAAATGCGTGCTGTAATGGAAGTCATCTTAGAAGTCAATAATCAAACAATTAGTATGTTCGTAAATCACTGGAAATCAAAATCTGGTGGCGAAGAAAAAACTGAAAAATGGCGACTTTGGCAAGAGAATATTCTCGCTCGCGAATGGCAAAGCAATCTTTCAGAAATTATTTTTGCACTTGGTGATTTTAATAAGGATATTCGTGATTTTTCTCGCAACGAAAATAATGCACTTGAGTTTAATTTTATCGATGAAAAAGAGAAATCAAGTATTGCAATTTTTTCGCCTTGGGACGACGAGCAAAATCAAGAAAAAGGTTCATATTTTTTTCGTGGAAGTTGGGAAAAAATCGATCACTTTTTTGTAACTGACAGAACGCTAATTAATAAATTCACAGTTGAAAATCTTCCACAAATTTTAAAACAAGATGGAACCCCTGCACGTTATGAACTTTTTAATCATCGTGGATTTTCGGATCATTTACCAATTACTTGTAGTATAAAACTTTCTGGCAATCAGAAAATTAATCCATAATTGTAATTTCGACACGACGATTTTTCTTTCTGCCAGTTTCTGTTGTATTTGTTGCAATCGGTTCTTGTGCACCTTTGCCTTGCGTAAAAATATGATATTTGTCGCGCACGCCAATTTCGATAAGATAGTTTGCAACAGATTCCGCTCTCTCTTGACTTAACTTTTCTTGCTCGTCTTTTGTTCCTCTTAAAGCTGTATGACCTGTAACAAGAATGTCATTATTAGGATATGATTCAAGAATTTTTTTGAGTTTATCGAGTTTTTGTTTTTCAGAATAAAGAAGAATGTCCGAGTCTGGTTTGAACTGTATGTTTTCAATTGAAAGTGTAAGTCCTTTGTCTGTTTGCTTTACAGTAACATCGTCTAGTTCTAATTCTTCAATTTTTTGTGCTACAGTTTCAAGATTTTCGACAGTTGAAGTTCTTTCAAATTCCGTAACTTCTGCGTGTGCTGTTCCGACAAAAGTTAAAACATTTCCTGCAGTAGTTTCTATCATAATTCTGAATGATTCTGTGTAATGATCAATTGTTCCTCGCTCGTTATCCCAAAAAATAAGTTGACTTGAAAATCCTGAAGTTTTGTAGGGAGTTTCCATAACTTGATAAGCAAGATTTGAAACATCCATCGTAAAAGATATTTCATAGAAAACTTGAAAAACATCTAACTTTTTTGCAGATATTTCGTCTTGTGTGTTTTCTTCGTGAACTCCAAGATAAGTGTAATGTGCTGTAAACGGAACTTTGTAAGGTTTTTGCAAACCGAATGTGCGCCTCAAATCGTGAACTTCGTGGCCTTCATAATCCCATTCGTCACCAGATTTTATTTTTCTGTCAGGAAAAACTGGAACATCTCGCACTGTCGGCATAAAATAATCGTCACTTATTGTATAAACTCCAAATCTATCTCTTTTGAATGAACTGTAATATTCTTCGCCGTAAGTAAATGTTTGTTTTTCTTTACCGTTGTCTTTTGTGCTTATTTCTGAAGTCATAAAAGTTCCTTCATTAATTGCAGTCATATTTGTTTCATCAACATCGTGAACTTTGACACTTACTCGATTTAGAATTTTTGCTGTGTTCAATTTAATGTTATTTACAAAAACATCTTCTTCCACCGTTGAAAGAATTCTGTAGGAATCATTTTCTTTGTATTTATATTCAAATTTTTTTTCACCTTCAACTTTTATTTGAATTTCTTGGCAGTGAATTGGAACAAAATTTAGCAAAAAAATTGCTACAAAGAAAACAACATATTTTTTATAAAAAAAAAGATTCATTGAAAAATTCCTTATCTTAAACTTAACAAAAAGTTTTCTAAAACTATTATCGGAATTTAAACTATTATATAAAGTGAATGTTACCAAAAGAAAATATGATATTTTTTCGTCTTTTTTTAAGTATTTAACATTAAAATCTTTTAGAAAGAGGATTTTATGAAAATCACATAAATTTTGACAAATTTCACTTTTTTTTGTAAACTATAGTTATGTTAAGTGATGTTAATTTTGCTAAAATCCTTGATAGAATAAATATTTCTATTCTCGTCGTAAAACCAATCATCAATAATGAAAAAATTGACGATTTTGAGGTTTTGTATACGAATTCGGATTTTAATAAAAATATCTTTAATGTAAAATCTGGAGATTTGCTTAATCCTTTTGTTGCAAAAATTGTCGATGGTTCGCATTGGTACGAAATGGCAGTTAAGGCATTTAAAATTAATGAAGCTTTTGCAGAAACTTTTTTTTCTGAACGAAGAAAAAGTTGGTTTTCTTTGAAATTGCAACCAGTCGATAATAACTTTTTAGTTGTAACTTTAGCTGATATTACAGCAAAAGTAAAATATGCAGATCAACTTGAACTTTCATTTGTAACTGATTCTTTGACATCGCTTCCAAATCGCTTTCAGTTTTATAAAAAAATTCCTGATATTATTAAAAATGCCAATGAGAATTCCACAAAATTTGGACTTATTTTATTTAATATTGATAATCTTAAACAAATTAACGATTCCAAAGGTCAATATGCTGGCGATATGCTTTTGATTAAAGCATCTAGGATTTTTAAATCTTTTGAAATAGGCGCAATTGAAGTTTATCGTTTTGGTGGTGATGAATTTATTTTTATTGCTCAAAATTTAACTTCGTCCGACAGTCTTTATACAATTGGAGATGCAATTCTTGAATCTCTCAACATAGAAGGAATAAATGCTTCTGGCGGAATTTCTGTTTATCCAGACAACACTACAGAAAGTGAAGATTTGGTAAAATTTGCTGATCTTGCGATGTACGATGCCAAAAAAGCAGGAAAAAATCGTGTGTTTATGTTTACGCCCGAAATTCAAAAAGAATTTCTTCTTCGTATGCGATATAAATCAAAAATGCCGAGTGCATTTGAACATGGCGAATTTGTTTTGTTCTTTCAACCTCAATTTAATATTGCTTCAAATGATTTGCGAGGTTTTGAGGCGTTGCTTAGATGGAATGATCAAGAATTAGGAAGAATTGCTCCTGACGATTTTATTCCCGTTGCCGAAGAAAGTGGTTTTATAAACACACTTGGTGCTTGGGTTTTAAAAAAAGCATTTACTTGTCAATGTGAATGGGAAAAGAAATTCGATTACAACGGTATTATGTCTGTTAATGTTTCGCCAGTTCAACTTATGAACGATGCGTTCTTGTTTACTCTTGACGAAATTACAAAAGATACTGGAGTTGATCCTTCTCGCATTGAAATCGAAGTAACAGAAGGTGTTTTAATTGGTAATACAGACAAAGCTGTTTCTGTCCTTGAGGAAATTAAAAAACGAGGTTTCGGAATTTCTCTTGACGATTTTGGAACTGGATATTCTTCTTTACGTTATTTGCAAATCTTGCCATTAACTACGCTCAAAATCGATAAGTCGTTTATTCAATCTATTACCGAAAAAAATGGTGTTTCAGAGAATATTACAAATTCAATTATTTCTATGGTAACTAAAATGGGAATTGACACAATTGCAGAAGGCGTAGAAAAAGTTGACCAACTTAAAATTCTTCAAGAATTAAATTGTAAAACTGTTCAAGGATTTTTGCGTGGCAAACCTATGAACCAAGAAACAATTGAAGATTATCTTTCTGGCAATTTAAATGCGTTAGATTACATCAAAGAATAATTCACTAATAAAAAGGCGGTTATGTCAATTTCAAGAAAAAAATCTTCTGTTCTTTTTAGCATTTTTAAAATAACATTACCAATTTTTTTTGGTTATCTTGCAATCGGAATTCCATTCGGATTAATGCTTGTAAAAAATGGTTATCCTTGGTGGCTTGCTCCAATTATGAGCCTTTTTATGTATGCTGGTGCTGGGCAATATATGGCAGTTGGACTTTTTGCAAGCGGAGCATCTTTTGGAGCAATTGCAATGGCTCAACTTCTCCTTAATATTCGTCATATTGTTTATGGACTTTCTCTTATTGAAAAATTTAAGAATGTAGGAAAATGGAAACCATATTTAATTTTTGCTCTTACTGACGAAACTTATGCGCTTATGACTTCAATTTCTTTACCAAAAAATGTAAATCCTGGAAGATTTTATGGAACAATTGCAATGCTTAATCAATCTTACTGGGTTTTAGGAAGTATAATTGGTGCACTTGCTGGAACTTTAATTCCATTTGATTTTAAAGGCGTTGATTTTGCCTTAACTGCACTTTTTGCAGTTCTTCTTATTGAACAAATAAAATCGTCAAAAGATTTTATTCCGCCAATTATTGGTGTTGCATCTACAATTATGTGCATTGCGCTTGGAAATCTAAATCCTCGTATTTTTAAAGAAAACATTTTGATTTTTTCATTGTGCATCGGAATTGTTTGTCTAATCCTTGCAAAATCTTCTAAGGGAGAACTCAATGACGAACGAAAATCAGATAACTGATGTTGTTTCAGCTTTGTCTTTGGAACAAGTATTAATTGCAGTTTTTATTTGTGCTGTTATAATTTTTGCAATTAGAGCGTTTCCGTTTGTGCTATTTTCTCGTAGAAAGCCACCTGCAATTATTCGCTTTATAGAAAAATACATTCCGCCAATGGTAATGGCAGTTTTATTAGTATATTGCTTTAAAGATGTGAATTTTTTTAGTGCTCCATTTGGTTTGCCAGAATTAATTGCACTTGCTGTAACTGTAATTCTTCACCTTTGGAAAAGCAATAGTATGTTTAGCATTTTTGGCGGAACAATTATTTATATGCTTTTGGTTCGGTTTATGTGATTTTCATTGACTGAATTATAAATTGAATGTATATTTTTAATGAAAACTATGCTAAAAAGATGGCACAGTTTTTATTATTAATTAATTGAATTTTTATGGGAGAAAAAAATGGCTGCTATTATTATAGGTTTAGTTTTTATCGCTTTCACTGTTTTTTCTGTATTGCCACAAGGTCTTGCTTGGGGAAGGTCTGTAATTGATTTCTTAAAAGGATTTGCTCCAGTTCTTGCTGCTTTCATCGGTTTAATCTCAATTTTAATTGGTGCTGCAGATATTAAAGACAAAAAGGAAGCAAAAAAAGAAGAACAGGAAGCAGCTAAAAATCAAGAAAAATAAAATATTAACAAATTTATTTTCTCACAAAATTTATTTTTCTTGCTTGACCAAAAAGACTGAAAAGTTTATATTATAAGTCCCCGTATATTAACTTAGTGATCGCTCAATCACTATAAGCGGATTTTAAGATGATGCAAACTTAAATCCGAAAAACATTATTTGTTAAGGTATATACAATGAAAACTATTTTTGTTAATGAAAGTGCTCAACCTCGTACTTGGTATATTATTGACGCTGCTGGAAAACCGCTTGGACGCGTAGCCGCTAAAGCTGCATCTGTATTGCGTGGAAAAAACAAACCATCTTTTGTTGCAAATCAGAATATGGGAGATTATGTAGTAATTATCAATGCAGACAAAGTTCTTGTAACTGGTAATAAAGAAAAAGATAAACTTTATCATAATTACACAGGATTTGTTGGAGGTCTTAAAACTCGTTCATTTGAAAAACTTCTTGAACGTCATCCAGAAGAACCTTTAAAAATTGCTATTGCTGGTATGCTTCCTCATGGACGACTCGGTCGTGCTGTTATGGATAATTGTAAGATTTATGCAGGTGCTGAGCACCCACATTCCGCTCAAAATCCAAAAGCTTTGGAAGTTTAATTAGGAGTAAATCATGATAAAGAATATTGCTATTGGAACAGGTCGACGAAAAACTGCAACAGCTCGTGTATTTCTACGAGAAGGTTCAGGGAAAATTACTATAAACGGTAAAGATGTTAAAGATTACTTTGCAACAGCAGAACAAATTAATCTTGTTAATCAGCCATTGCTCGTAACTTCAAGTGCTAATAAATTTGACATTCTTATTAATGTAACAGGTGGCGGACTTAACGGACAAGCAGCAGCTTGTTTACATGGAATTTCTCGTGCGCTTCTTCAAGTAGATCAAGATGCTCGCACATCTCTTAAAGCAAACGGTTATCTTACTCGAGATTCTCGTATGGTTGAACGCAAAAAGTATGGCCAGAAAGGTGCTCGAAGAAGATTCCAATTCTCTAAACGTTAGAATTTGGTTATCAAAACTGCAAGGACGGTCTCGCCCGATTGTATCGAAATTACAACGGTGTCGGGACCTTCTTTTTTTTTACGAACTGTTTATCTTTCTCTTGTTATGCCAGATGAAATTACGGAAGGGCAAGAGTTCCTTGGTGAGAAAGAAGAGGAACTTGTGGATGCAGGATTTTGTTTTGTTGTTGAAAAAAAGGCACTTGATTATTTAAATCGCAGTGAGCAATATCGAAAAGGTTTGACGGCAAAACTTATTTCAAAGGGTTTTTCAAAAATTCATATTAACAAAGTTCTTGATTATCTTGAAAGAAAAAAATATCTTGACGACAGGCGTTTTGCTGGTGCTTGGCTTAGAAACAGAGTTCTTTCGCATGCAGAAGGCAGAACAAAACTTTCGATGGAACTTAATGCAAGAGGAATTGATAAATCGTATATTGCCGATGCACTTGATGAATTTTTTGCAGAAAATGATGAAGAAACATTGTGCAAATGCGCTTTTGAAAAATGCAAGCGATTAAAAAAAAATCAAGACAAAACAATTTCATATTTATTGAAAAATGGATTTTCGATAAAACTAATTCAAAAAGTTGTCGAGTTTTCAGATTAATTTAAGATTAATTTGTAGGCAAGTTTTTTGTGGCAAAACAAATAAATCCCGGTGCAGAATAATTGTGTTTATATAATAATGCGTTTTTGCCATTGAGATAAAGGCAAGAAGAATGTCCACCATCAAATTGAATTGCGTTCCAGGCTCCAAGTGATTTTAAAATCTCTGCACATTCTGGATAACTTAATCCTTCTCCTACAATTTTGTTTCCAGATTCCACAATGAAAATATAAAAAAATCTTTCGTCTTTAGAAATTCCGCATGCCGTTCTTGAATCGTGAATATCTTTAAACTGAATAATTTTTCCATCATCTAAAATCTGCCAAAACCCGCCATGAATTAGCACTGTATTTTCTTGCGCAAAGTCATTCGGAATATCTGTTTGAATTTGGTAAATTTTTGCAGAATAAAAATTGTTATTCAAAAATATTTCTAGTGCTGAATATTTTTGATTTGGTTCACTGTAGCGATTTTTTTTTGATTGTAAAATACCTAAAGGCTTTTTAGAAGAAAAAGGTTTTTGAGTATATGGCACTGTGTTGATTACAATGTCGCAATTTTTGGAAAGTTTGGAAGGTCTTATAGATTTTGTTTTTTCCTTTTTAGAAGAATTTTGAACACCTGGATAATCAGAAATTTCAAGAGAAGGATTATGTAAATCGATTTTAATTGCATGACAAAATGCTTTAGGTTCTTGAATAAAAAAATTGCAAATTTGCGAATAACTATTAAATTCTTCCCATTCAGGTTGAATTTTTGTTGGCGATTCAAAACTTGTTTGAATTGATTTTAATGTCTTATCATTTGCATCTGGAGATTTTGCAATAACAAAAAAATATTCAGTTGTTAAAAGAAATGCAAATGCCGCAATTAACTTAAAACATTTTTTCATTTTGTCTTCTTTCTATTTTATCTGTTTATAAATCTTTGTGCTGGAGTTACAACCCAAATTGCTTTAAATTCTTTATTCCCTGTGTTAATAAGCACGTGTGGTGCGTTTGCACTAAAAGAAACGCTATCGCCTTCATTTAATTTGTAAATTAAATTTTCATAGTGAAGTTCACATTCTCCACTTAACACAAGTCCCATTTCTCTGCCCATGTGCCCATAAGAACCACGGTGAGTTTTTTCGCTTACGGGAATTGTAACAAAATACGCTTCAAGAGTGTTTTGTCCATCTGATTCATCTGGCTTTACAACTTCTTCGTATGAAATTTTTTCTTCTTGAGAAACTCTTCGTTCATCTTTTCTGATAATTTGAACAGGATGTTTTTTGCGATATTCTTCAAATAGATATTCAAGATTTATATCAAGAACATCTGCCAAAGCCAAAAGTGTATCAATTGCAGGACTTACACGATTTCTTTCAATTTGCGAAACAAGACTTTCTGAAACGCCTGCTTGAGATGCTACAACTTTTAAGGTATAACCTTTTCGCTCTCGAACAGTTCTGAGTTTTTCTCCAAAGTGATATGGCACTCGTTTTTCTTGTAAACTTTCTTGATTTTGTTGAAAGTTATTTTCTTGCTGTGAATCATTTTGCAAAACTGTCATTACTTTGTTTCTCCTTTTCTTGTTCCATTACAAACTGAATAAAATAATCTTCGAGAGTTTTATGAGGACCTTCAAGATGCATTCTTGCTCTTACACGGGCATTATCACGGCGAACTGTATAAAGAGAATAAAAATCTCGATAATCCAATCCAGCATCGGTTTTAATATGGATTCCAAGAAATTTAGAAACTTCATCACGTCCAATTGCTGCAATGCCTTTTGTTCTAAGAATTTCTTTAAGTTGTTTTATTTGTTCATAAGAAATTCCAAACAAAAATTCTTCCAATGCTTGTGAAACTCCTTGGTCTTTTAATTTGGCTTTCATAAAAGTTGTCCACTGATCGTCTAACTGCATCGAAAGCGTCAACAATTCGCTTGTCCCCATCATCGTTCCAAAAGCTGGAGCAAGTTTTCGTCTTGCTGTCCAAATTTTTAATAAAGTCGGTGCGCTATCAGAGATGTTTTGATCAGAGCGATGTTCCCATAAAAGCAAAAGAGACATTGCAAGTTCATGCTTAAAATCAAGCGGAATTGAAGAGTCGTGAAGTAAATTAAGATATACATCTTCAGCAAGAAGCGAAAACATCATTGAAATAGTTTCTTGTTGAAGAGCTTGCCAAACATAATCTGGTTGTTTGATATTTTTTGCATATTTATACAAAGAAGAAAAAGTGTGAATCTTTGCAACAAGAAAGCCTTTTCCTAAAGTTGCCTTTGACGGAAGTTGAAGAGTTGCATCACCTTCTGCTTGGTGTTGAATTAGGGAATCAATCAAAGATTGTGGAGTTCTTTCTCCACCTAAAAGATTTTGGCGTTCAAGAAGAGAAGAAAAATTTGCAATGCTATTTCCTAATTGTTGCAAATCGTTCATTCGTTTTTTAAAAACTTCGTATTTTGCAGGATCAATAGTTTTTGTTACATTCATCAGATTGTCATATAATTCTTTTTGATAAGGAGTTAAAATAACAATACCATAATCATGGTCATTAATTTCATCTGGGTTATCAAAAAAATAACTTATATCG
Organism: uncultured Treponema sp.; assembly: GCA_964582685.1. Classification (GTDB taxonomy): domain Bacteria; phylum Spirochaetota; class Spirochaetia; order Treponematales; family Treponemataceae; genus Treponema_D. Next base: position 15,059 of record CAZOTD010000016.1, read on the forward strand.
ACTGAGAGGAATTGTTCTGTATTATTAGTAATTGAAGAGCCTTCCACACTATAAATTATAACATAAGTTTCTCTGAAATACTACCGATAATTTACAGTATGGAAAGAAATATCAAAAAGTGGATATTTTTATCATTTTTCTTTGCAACTTTTGTTTTTCAAAATATTTATGCTCAAGAAAGTAATGTGCTTTTTGTTGGAACTGACGACATTAAGATTATTCAAGACATAAATGTTTCTGGTTATCATCTTTATATAAAAAAGAAATCTGGAATTGAATCTGTAATGCTTACAGAAACGACAAAAGATCCATTAGGCAAAGAAGCGAATTACGCTTATCGAGCAAAAGAATATAACAAGATTAATGGCGACGAAATTAGAATGCTTGACGGAAAACAACTTGATTTTCCGCAGGCACGATATTCACTGATTTCTTCAACAATCGAAAAAAATGAATATTTTGAAGAATGTTTTCATATTTATATTCCAACGGAAATTGTTTACGGCTATCCTTGGAGCAGAAATGGAACTGTAAAAATCGGAAAAGGAACTTTTATAAATATTCGCACTTTTGAAAAAAAATATTGCGATTATACAGGAAAATACTTTGATAACCCGTATATGTTTGATTTTAAAATTGAAAAACGCACAACAAAACAAGAATTTGAAATTGAAGAAGTTGCCTTGACTGATAATTATAATCCTATGGCGGCCGCAAGTTTTGAACAATTTTCTGATTTTATGATTTATTCTAAAGGCCCAGAAACAATTCTTGAAGATATTTCAGATTGTGTAAAAAAAATCGATTCTTCAAAACCTTGTGATATTGTTTTTGCCATTGATGCAACTGGAAGTATGAAAGATGATATTCAAAAATTAAAAAATGAATGGTTGGTTTCTCTTGAAGAAAATTTAAAATCATATTTTGATGTAAGGCTTGGACTTGTTTTTTATAGAGATTATAACGACAATTTTAATTATAAAGGGTTGCCCGTAAAATGCTTTTGGTTTACAAAAGATTTTTCTGCTTTTGTAAAAAATGTCAAAGCATTAAAAATTGTCGGCAACGAAGGTGGCGATATTCCAGAAGCAGTTTATGAAGCACTTTATGCTTCAATGATTTTTTTTGGTTGGCGTGATAATGCTTCTAAAACTGTTATTCTTATCGGAGATGCACAGCCACATCCGATTCCTAGACACTCAAAAAAATATAGTCGCGAACTTGTTGAGCAAATTGCAAAAGAAAAAGGAATAACAATTAATGCCATTATTACGCCTGATAATAAAGCAGAACGTGGGCGATAAAAAATAAACTTATTACATTGTATGTATTCTGATTTTTGAAATAATTCAAAATACTTTTTACTTAATTCTTTTTAACTTGCTTTTCTTTAATTTCATTGATTTTATCAAGTTGAATTTGCGAAAGTCGTTTAAACTTTGATTGAACTTGGTACATTGCTTCTGGCGTGTCATAAATTTCAAGAATTTCTGTGAATATTGTTTCTGCCATTAAATATTTTTTTTGTTTAAGATTAGAAGTTGCAAGTTCGTATCTTGCTTCAACATAACTTTTTAAGTCTGAACCATAACGGTCAAGACAAGCAACAAAATATTTGTCAGCAAGAAGATAATTTTCATTTGCCGCAGCATCTTGACCTCGCTGAATTAATTGCGAAAAAGTGAGATTGTCCGAAATTTCAACATTATTGCTTTTACAAGATACAAAGCAAACAAAGATAGAAAACAAAACAGCAATTAACTTAACAAATTTGAAATTTAAACTTTTCATATTTTTATAGTATCAAAAGTTCACTTAAACAACAAGTCTTTTCTAATTTGTGTAATTTCAAAATTAGATAAATAAAATTGTGCGTTTAAATATAGTTTAAAATAAATCTAGTGCAAAAGTATTTTTATTCTTGCGCTATTTTTGCGATATTGCAAATAATTTGCATTTTCGTATAATGTGAATTATGCGCCCTCTTGAATATAAAACAAAAGTTGGAGAGGAAATTCTTTTATATCTTGCATCAAAAAAAGATATTGCTGTAAGTGTAATGGACATTCTTAACGAACTTGAACGCAAAAATGTTAAGTCAAATATTACTACGATTTATCGACAATTAGAAAAACTTGTCATTGCAAAAAAAGTTATTATTCATTCTGCAAATGATGGAAAAAAAGGACTTTATCAATATGTTGCAGATGAGCAGGAATGTTTTTTACATCTTCATATTCAATGTACAGAATGTGCAAAAATTATTCACTTGAATTGTGCAGAATCTAAAGAGTTTACTTTTCATATTGAACAAGAGCATGGAATTATTCTTGATTTTTCTAAAACGATGATTTACGGACTTTGCTCAGAATGTGCAACGAAAAAGAATAAAACAAGAAATGGAAATTTAAAAAAATGAAGATAAGAAAAACTTTTATCGTTTATTTAGTTTTATCTCTTTTGGTTATAGGAATTTTTACAGCGTGTAAAAATAAAAATAATTTTTCCAACAAAAAAGATGACAATGACAAATTAAAAATTGTGTGTACGATTTTTCCTATTTACGATTGGGTAAAAAACATTGTTCAAGATAGAGCTCAGATTGAACTTCTTCTTGATTCCGGAACTGATATTCATAATTGGCAACCATCTGTTCAAGATATTATTTTAATTACAAATAAGACAGATGTTTTTATCCATACAGGAGGAGAATCTGATTTTTGGGTAAATAAACTTTTGCCCAAAATGAAAGAAAATTCTGTATTTGATTTTTCAATTATGAAAGAAAATCAATCGTCGCTTGAACATTCAGAGCAAGAACATCACCATCATCACGAATCAGATGATGAACATAATCATCACGAACACGAATTTGAAAATCATGAAAACAATTACGGCGAACAAGATAATGATGAATTCGAGCCAAATGAATTTGATGAACATATTTGGTTATCAATAAAACGTGCACCAATCTTTGTTCAATCAATTACAGAAATGCTTTGTCAGTTACAGCCAGCGAATGCAGATTTTTTTAAAATAAATTGCCAAAATTATTGCAAACAACTTTACGATTTAGACAAGGAATTTTCTAAAACTATAAATTCGTTTGAAAATAAAATAATCGTTCTTGCAGACAGAAATCCTTTCAGATATTTTGAAAAAGATTATAATATTGAACTTGAAGCAGCTTTTAGTGGTTGTTCTTCGGATTCACAAGCGAGTTTTCAAGTTATAAAACGATTAATTGATTTTACAGTTGAAAACAAAGTTGAATCAATTGCAATTACAGAAACTGGAGATTCTCGACTTGCAAAAACTATTATTTCAGATGCGAATATTACAGATGGAAAAATTTATGTTTTAAATTCGCTTCAGGGAAAAATAGAAATTGATAACAATTATATAAAACTAATGCAAGAAAATCTTGAGATTATTAAGGAGATATTGGCAAATTAAAAAGCATATATCTTGATTCACTTTGACAAACTTTGAATTTGCCTTATTGTTCAAACAAATAAATCTTGCTATAATTATTGCCATTGTAGGAAAAAAAATGGCTATTGATAAATACGAAATTGTAATAGGTTGCGAAATTCATACACAACTTTTGACAAAAACTAAAGCATTTTGTGCTTGCGAAAATCGTTATGGCGGAATGCCTGATACACGTGTTTGCCCTGTTTGTCTTGGATTGCCTGGTGCAATGCCTCGTGTAAGCAAAGGTTATGTTGAACTTGGTGCCGTTGCAGGTCAAGCTTTAAACTGCGATATTTCGCGTTTTACTAAATTTGATAGAAAACATTATTTTTATCCTGACCTTGCAAAAGGTTACCAAATTACGCAATATGATATTCCACTTTGTACTAATGGA
>CAZOTD010000017.1:0-18824 GCA_964582685.1 uncultured Treponema sp.
TTTTTAGAGAAAAATACAGTTTATTTAAATACAGGATTAAATGAATATTCATTTTCTAAAATTGCAAATAGAATTAATTTTTCAGAACAAGGAACTTTAGTTCGATTCAATCTTTTTGAAGATAATTTTCAGTTTTCAAAATGGAATTTTTCGGGAACTGTTGTTAAAGATAATTTAGTTTGTTTTAATGCAAAAGCTTTTGACGCAAAAACAGCGTGGTCAATTTTAAAATCCAAAGACGAAAATCAAATTGCACGACTTACTTTTGCATTAAATAAAGTTTTTTCAAAAGCAATAGAAAACAAAATTCAACTTCCAACTAATGGACTTGGTGGAATTTTATATAACGAAAAAATCGGCAAGAATAATTCAAATATTCAAATTGAACTTTTATTTTTGCCTGAAAATCTTTTTGAAACTTTTTGCCTTAATGCAAATGAACAAGATTACGCTTTTAATCAAGGAATGTGGCAAAATAAAGTACTTACTTCAAACAATGCTCATATTTTTACACAAAGCGTTTTAACTTATTATGCATTTACTCAAATTTTTCCTTTTTCAAAAACGAACACTTCAAATCGTCAAGAAGATATTTTTGATTCTGTTTTTATCAAAGTTGAACTTTTGGTGCAAGAACTTAATCAAAATCTTGCAACAAGTATTGATATGGGTTTTAACATTGATAATCAATACGAACGAGAAAAAAGTTTAATTGATTTGCAACTTTTAAAAGAACAACTCGCACTAAATGATGACGGAACTATAAATCAAGAGAAAAAAAAGCAACGACTTTCTAAAGAAGAATTTTCAAAACTTGTAAAGCAAAATTCACAAAAAAATGAAAAAATAGTGGCAAGAAAAAGATTTTTTCGCAAAAACATAGTTGCAATCATTATTTGTTTTGCAATTATTGCAATTATCCCAAATCTTATTTTTAAGAAATTCAATGACAATCAAAAAAAACCTTGTGCTAAAGGTTTAACTTGTTTTGAAACAATTGAAACTTTCTATACAGGATTTCACACTCAAAAAAGTGATTTAATGAAACTTGTGTCAAAAGGAAAAAACACAAATGACATAATTGATATGGTTTCTACAATTTATGTTTCAAGCACAATTCGCACTGCATACGAAGGCAAAAATACAAGCCTTGCACCAGAAATCTTTCTTACACGTCCAGAACTTATGCATCACTGGATTTTTGGAATTACAAATCTTCGCATTGATGGAGAATTTGCACACAATTATTTTATTGTTCCAACTGTAAAAGAATATTCACAATTAAAAAAACAAGGTGCCATTCCTTTACATCAAGGTTCAGATTTTCAAACACATCAAGTAACTTATTATTTGATTACAAAATCTGGAGAACAAGCGCCTTTTGTTATTGACAAATGTCTTGATACAATCCAATGCGAATACATAAAAGACCAATGGTATATTACAAAAATCGAAACTTCGCATTATTACCAAGAAATTCCTGAAGATGAATTCCTTAGTGCATACAATGAACTTTACAAAGAAAATCAAAGTCCTGCAAAAACTGTGCGCGAACTACGAAACATCTGGAATTGGCTTCCAGATGAACGAGCAATGTTTGACGCAGCAATTATTGCAGAATCACAAAAAAACTATCAAGTTGAATATTAAAGAGGAATGTTGCCGTGCTTCTTTAATGGTTTATCCATTGAAGTCATTGATTCAAGGATTTCAAAACTTGAAACAATACGCAAGCGAGTTTGGCAAGGCTCAATAACTTCTGAAATATAGCCACGACGTGCTGCAATTTTTGGAGTCATTATTTCTGTTTTGTATTCTTCAGATTTTTGAGCGAGTTCTTGTGCTTTAGAAGAATCTTTCATCTCTTTAGCATAAAGAACACCAATTGCACCTTCTGCACCCATTACTGCAATTTCTGCTTTTGGCCAAGCATAAACAAAATCTGCACCAAGATGTTTTGAACACATTGCAATATATGCTCCACCATAAGCTTTTCTTGTAATAATTGTTACTTTTGGAACGCTTGCTTCTGAATATGCATAAAGAACTTTCGCTCCATGTCTGATAATACCTTTTTGCTCTTCTTGTGGGCCAGGAATAAATCCAGGTACATCAACAAAATTAAGAAGTGGAATATTAAAACAATCACAAAACCGAACATGGCGTGCAATTTTATCAGAAGCATCACAGTTTAAAACTCCGCCAAATCCCATTGGATTGTTGCCAATAATTCCAACAGTTTTGCCTTCAACTTTTGCAAAACCTACGACTGCATTCATCGCAAATTCTTTCATTACTTCAAAGAAAGAATCATCATCAACTACACTGTTGATAACCGCACGCATATCGTAGCCTTTTTTACTTTCTTCTGGAAGAATCGAATTTATTTCTTCAAGTTTTTTTGAATCGAAATTAAAATTTGGTACAACTTTCGTTCCAAAAATGCCAGGCTTTGTAGCAGATTTTGGTTCAAAAGGCTCTGTGTCGCCATAATAATGTGGAATATAATCTAAAAGTTTTCGAACATTTTCGTAACATGATTTTTCATCATCACATTTCCAGTGAGCAACACCAGATTTTTGTGCATGAATTGCAGCGCCACCAAGATCTTCTTCTGTAATGTCCATAAACATAACTTGTTTTACAACTTTTGGTCCTGTAATGAACAATTGAGAAATTTTATCAACTGTAAAAATAAAATCTGTAAGACCTGGAGAATAAACTGCTCCACCAGCGCAAGGACCTACGACAATTGAAATTTGAGGAATACTTCCTGAAGCGCGGACATTCTGATTAAAAATTTCACCATATCCACAAAGTGCATCAACGCCTTCTTGAATACGAGCACCACCTGAGTCGTTAAGACCAATAATTGGACAACGCACTTTAATTGCCATGTCAATCAATTCTGCAATTTTTTTGCCATGCATAAGTCCAAGAGTTCCCCCTTGAACAGTAAAATCTTGTGCATAAACAGCAACTTTACGGCCGTTTATTTTTCCGAAGCCTGTAATAACGCCATCGTATGGGAGATCTTTTTTATCCATTCCAAAACTTGTACAATTGTGACGAACACCTGAATAAATTTCTTTAAATGAATCCGAATCACAAAGTGCATTGATTCTTTCAATAGCATGAAGTTTTCCTTTGTCATGTTGTTTTTGAATATTGTATTCCATATTGAACCTCATATTTCCGCAATTTATTACGGCATATATTTTGTGTTAATAATATGGTTTTATGAATGTTTAGTCAATATGACACTTTTTATTATTTTGTCACAGAATTATTTGTTATCCAACAAATTTTTCCTTGAATATAATTTTCATAAAAATGGCGGATTTCTTCGGCGGTGATTTTATTTATTTGATATGGGCGCTTTATATATTCTTTTGCATCATTTTGATAAATCAAAGAACGTGACATTTGGTCAAGCGTTTTTTCACTAGAAAGTTCACAAGACATTACAAACGAAGTATAAATTCTCTTGTACGAATCAAGTTTTTTTTCGATTGAATCAAGACTTAAAAAAGAATTAAGATTGTCTGACAAAGAATCAAAAACACTAACATTTTTTTTTGTTGAAATATCATAAATAGAAATTAAGCCTTTTGCAGATTTAGAAAGTAAAATACCGATACCTGCATCAAGAACTACATTATTTTTTTCTTTCAAATTTAAATATAAAAAATCATCAAGATACAAAGAAAGAATTCCAAAACAAATATATTCTTGAGATAAAGGAACTGGCAAATCAAAAATTCCAAGAGCAAAAATAGGCACATTTGGTATATTTTCTAGAATTTGTAGTTTAGGAGGTTCTTGAACTTTTTGTTTTAAAGGTTTTTTTTCTGGAAAAAAATAAGATTGTAATTTTCCAAATTGATTTTCAAGAGATTGAACAAGTGCATCAATTTCTGAATCTAAAAAATTTCCACTTGCAATAATCGAAATTCTTGAAGCATTAAGCATTGTCGAATGATAATCAGAAATTTCTTTAAGAGAAATTTCTGATTCATTTGTAAGATAGCCTGGCGAAAAATACGAATCTTCTTGATTAAGAATATCATAAACTTGCGTCAAAAACGTAACTTGCAAAGTTTTGTCATTATGATGATAATATTTTTCAAACGATTCTTGATTTAAAAGTGGAGTTTTAAAAGTATCTGCAAAAATTGGAATGACAGTTTCTAAATTTTCTTTTGTTGAAGAAATTCCATATTCAAGAAAATCGGGATTAACATTAACAGTAAAAACTGTAGATTGTGCATATTCAAGACTTGAAATATAAAGTGAACTATATTTTTCTGTTCCTTGCGTCATCATATTAAGAGTTAATTCCTCAAGTCCAGATTTTTTTATTGGATTAGAAAGAGGAATAGTTTTAATCACAAGACGAAGTGCACAATTATTTTGATTTTTAGATTTTTTTATTATTACAGGAATTCCATTTGAAAGTTTTCTTTCCAAGAAAGAATTTTCGTTTTGAACATAAAATGGTTCTTCGTCAATTGAATTGTAATTTTTAGGAGCAATTTTGTACTTGCCATAATTTGATTGACGATTTGAAGCACAACTAGCCAAAACAATGGCAATAAAAAAACAAATAAACAAAGAGAAAATTTTAGTTTTTTTTGCAGTTTTTGTAACTTTCATTTTTAAGTTTTGTTATATCTATGTAATACAAATTACATCCAATATTAAAAGTTTGCAAGACAAACTTTTAATATGAAAACTTTGGTCATTTGCGTCAAAGTTTTTTTTCATATCTCCTTTTTTTAATCCCCGAAGTGCGTCGCACTTTGGGGATTTTTTTGAAGAAATATTTTATTTAAAATTCAAGGCACTTACAACTGCAGCAATACCTGCACGACCAACATTTGAACTTTTTCCAACGCCCCAAACTTGTTCGCCATTTTCTTTTGTAATTTGAACATAAGCAATTGCTTTTGTGTCAGAACCTTCGCCAATTGAATGTTCATGAAATGATGTAATATTGAATTTTGGTGCAGGAGTTTGTTTTAAGGCATTTACAAAAGCATCAAGTGGACCATTACCATTTGCTGCAATTGCAAATCGTTTTCCTTCCCACTCAACTGTTGCCGTTGCAGCAACTTGCTCTGTGCCTTCTTTTCCACGCTCACCTTCAATATGGTGCTCTGTAATTTCGAGAACATTTAAAGGGGTTTTAGTTGTCAACCAAGTTTGTGCAAACAAGTCATATATTTCTTGAGGTTGAAGTTCACGCTGTAAAGAATCTGCCGCTTTTTGAATTACAACTCCAATTGCAGGATGCATTGCTTTTGGTGCACAAATTCCAAAATCTTGCTCCAAAATATATGCAGCGCCACCTTTTCCACTTTGACTATTAATACGTATAATTCCTTCATATTGTCTGCCAATATCATGTGGATCAAATGTAAGATAAGGAACATCCCAATAAGCATTTTCTTCCATTGTAGTGCGTGCAGCCATTCCCTTTCGAATTGCATCTTGATGACTTCCACTAAATGCAGTAAATACAAGTTCTCCAGAATATGGAGTTCGTGGGTGAATTGTCATTCCAGTTAAACGCGTATATGCTTCTATCAACATCGGCATATCAGAAAAATCAAGTTCAGGGTCTACTCCTTGAGTGTACATATTCATTCCGACATTGATTATATCAAGATTTCCTGTTCGTTCTCCGTTGCCAAAAAGACAACCTTCAACGCGATCGGCACCAGCGAGAAGTCCCAGTTCACATTGAGCAACACTTTCGCCACGATCATTATGATTATGAAGTGAAATTATTACATTTTCGCGATTAGGGAAATGTCGGCAAAAATATTCAATTTGGTCGGCAAATTGATTTGGCATTGCACATTCAACAGTTGTTGGCAAGTTAAGAATAATTTTGTGATTTTCGTCAGCAACATTTGCCCAAGTATTTACAACGGCTTGACAAACTTCAATTGCATAATCAATTTCTGTTGTAGAAAAACTTTCGGGACTGTATTCAAGACGAATGTCTGTTCCCTCGCTCATAGAAAGACAATTTTTAACGCAATTAATTCCGTCAATTGCAATTTGTTTAATTTCATCTTTTGTTTTATTAAAAGTATATTTTCTTTGTGCTGGTGAAGTTGAATTGTATAAATGGAAAATTGCTTTTTTGCAACCTTTGAGGCTTTCAAAAGTTTTTTTGATAAGATGTTCACGAGCCTGACACAAAACTTGAAGTGTCACATCATCGGGAACATGATTTTCTTCAATCAATCTGCGCATAAAAGCAAACTCAGTATCAGACGCAGAAGGAAAACCAACTTCAATTTCTTTAAATCCGATTTTTACAAGAAGATCAAAAAACTCAAGTTTTTGCTCAACTGTCATCGGATTAATCAAAGCTTGATTTCCATCACGAAGATCTACAGAACACCAAATTGGTGCTTTTGTAATTTGCTTGTCTGGCCAAGTTCTGTTTTCAAGCGGAACTGATTTAAATGGTCTGTACTTTCCGTTAATCTGCATAATTGCATCTCCTGATTTCTAATTACCAGATTGTTGAATTTGTTGCAGTCCGATTTTTGCTTTTTAAACAAAAAAGAAAAAAAAGGACTGCCGCCAAAGCAACAGTCCTGTAATCTTTTTGTGTAAATATAAATTACACAGCACCATCAACTTTGGCTAAAAATGAGTCGCTTAGTAGTAGTAGCACTGTAAATTTATTCATATTCGTATTTTGCATATTTTAACATTTTTTGTCAATAACGAAAAAAAACGAAAAAATGAACGAACCTCGACGCAAGCGTTCTAGGTAATGTTCTTTCTCATAAGGTATCGCAGTCGGATTTCACACCCCTTTTACGACGCAAGCGTCGGGATATGAAACCCTCCGCACGAATCAAAAAGCATATTCGATTACTTGGCGAACATCATTTACAGGAAGGAATTTTATTCCCGCTTTAACATGTTCTGGAATTTCATCTAAATCACGAACATTCGCTTTTGGAATAATAATTGTTTTTATTCCATTACGCCGAGCAGCAACTGTTTTTTCTCGAAGTCCGCCAATTGGGAGAACTTGCCCTGTAAGAGAAAGTTCTCCAGTCATAGCAAGGTTTTTCTTAATTGTCTTGTTTGTAAGCAAAGACATAAAAGTTGTCGCCATTGTTATCCCAGCAGAAGGTCCGTCTTTTGGAGTTGCCCCTTCTGGAATATGTAAGTGGATTACATTTTCTTCAAACCATTTTGGTGCTTTGATATTTTTTTCTTGAACATATCGTTTAACCCAGTTAAATGCAATTTGAGCAGATTCTTTCATTACATCGCCCATTTGCCCCGTAAGTTGAATTTCTTCTTTTCCAGGAAAAGAAATTGCTTCAAGCAAAAGTGTATCTCCGCCCATACTTGTCCAAGCAAGTCCAATTGCAGTTCCTGGTTTTGAAGCACACTTTATTTCTGATTCATCAAAAATTGGTTTTCCAAGATATTCTGTAAGATCTGGCGCATCAATCGTAAAAGTTTTTGTAAAATCAGGATTTTGTGTTGCCATAAGTTTTGTAACAATCTTACGGTTAATTTTATCAAGATTTTTTTCAAAATTACGAACGCCAGCTTCTCGAGCATATTCTTCTGCAATTCTAGAAAGTGCAGCTTTTGTATATTTTACTTGCTTCTTTTTTAATCCATTTTTTGCAAGATTTTTTGGAATAAGGAATTTTTTTGCAATTTCAATTTTTTCTTGATCAATGTATCCAGCAAGTTGAATAATTTCTGCTCTGTCAAGAAGCGGACTTGGAATTGAATCTAATGTATTTGCAGTTAAGATAAAAAATACATTAGAAATATCAAATGGCAAATCAAGATAATTATCCCTAAACGAATAATTTTGTTCCGAATCTAAAACTTCAAGGAGTGCTGATGCTGGATCACCTTGATAACTTTCTCCCATTTTGTCAATTTCGTCGATAAGGAAAACTGGAGAACGAGATTTTGTAATTTTAAGTCCTTGAATAATTTTTCCGGGCATTGCACCGATGTAAGTTCTTCTGTGTCCTTTGATTTCAGCTTCGTCTCTCATTCCGCCGACAGAAAAACGGTAAAAAGGTTTATTCATCGCTTTTGCAATTGATTTGCCAATACTAGTTTTTCCAACTCCTGGAGGCCCCACAAGTAAAAGAATTGAACCTTTGTTATCTTTTTTCAATTTACGAACAGAAAGATATTCCATAATTCGTTTTTTTACATCTTCAAGTCCATAATGTTCATTTTCAAGAATCTTTGAAGCATTCGAAAGATTATAATCTTCAATAGCGTTGTCTTTCCAAGGAAGCGTACAAACAAGTTCAAGAAAATTGCGAGTTCCGATATATTCGGCAGAATTTGGATCAATAAGATTGAATTTCTGAAGTTCCGAATCTACAGCTTCTTTAATTTCACCTGTAAATTCAAGTTTTTCGATTTTATCTTTAAATTTTTGATAATCGCTTAAATTGCCTTCAGAATCTGTTCCAAGTTCTTCTTGAATTGCTCTAAGTTCTTCTCGAAGAAAATATTCTCGCTTATTTTTTTCTATTCGGTCATTAAGTTCATTTTGAATTTTCTTTTGAATACGTAAGAGCTCTTGTTCGCGTTTGATAAATACAAGAACTTGTTCAAGTCGACGCCTTACATTTGTTGTTTCAAGAATTCGCTGTTGTTCTTCTTTTTCGACATTAAGAATAGATGCAATAAAATCAGCAACTTTTCCTGGTTGATCGATATTCACCATGTTAAGACGCATTTCTTCTGAAAACATCGGATTATTGTCAGAAATTTCTTTCATTTCGCTAACAATAGCACGAGTAAGCGCTTTTACTTCAAATGTGGAATCTTCTTCATCATCAAGATATTCAACTGTGGCAAAAATTGGATTTGCTTTACTTAAAGCTTTTCTAATTTTGAAACGCTTAATCGTAGAAATAAAAATATTAATTCCGCCATCTGGAAGATTGATTTTCTTGATAATTCTTGCGACAGTTCCCACTTCGTAAAGATCCGAAATTGTCAAAGTTTCTAAATCTTTTTTTACCATGATAATTCCAAGAAAACCATTACTTTCGTATGCACTTTCAACTACTTTTACATCTTCAGTAGAAGAAATCATCAATGGCGTAAATATTCCAGGAAAGATTGGTCTGCCTTGAATAGGAATAATATTTAATTTGTTTGGCAAAATCTGCTCAACAGGAAGAATTGAATTTGAATCAAGTTTTCTCTCTTTTCCTTCTGCATCAGTGACAACTATTTCAATGTCTGGATTTTTATTATCGTCTTTATTCATATTTATAATATACGAACTAAATTTTCAAAATTCAAGCAAAATGAAAATTTTATAAAAAAAGGAATGTATTTTCAAAAATACATTCCTTAAAATAAAACTTTTATTTTTAATCTAATTTAATTTTGCTTTATCAAAATATGATTTTGTTTCTCGCGCCGCAACTCCACTTAAAACAATAAGTGAAATACAGTTTGGAATTGCCATTAACGCATTTGTAATATCGGCAATTGTCCAAACTTGACTGATTGTAAAATATGGTCCAATAAAAACTGCAAGAATGTAAACCCAACGGAAAATTTTTACAACTATCATATTTCCCTTTGTAAGATATTCAAGACATTTTTCAGAATAATAATCCCAACCCAAAATTGTTGTAAATGCGAAAAATACAAGACAAATCATAAGTAGGAATTGAACAGAACGGCCATCACCTCCAAGAACTTTTGAGAAAGCAGCAGAAGTTAAAGCAATTCCTTTTAATTCACCTGCACCTATTGCATCGTTTCCTGTATAAAATGCGATTACTATTGCAAGTCCAGTCATCGAACAAATTATAATTGTATCGATAAAAGTTCCGAGCATCGATACAACGCCTTGTTCAACTGGTTCATCAGTTTGTGCAGCAGAGGCGGCAATTGGTGCAGAACCAAGTCCTGCTTCGTTTGAGAAAATTCCGCGAGCGACACCTTTTTGCATTGAATCTGTTACTTGCTTAAAAGTCCAGCCGATTGCTCCACCAGCAACTGCTTGCCAACCAAATGCATTTTTAAAAATCACAGCAAATGCACTAGGAATACGAGTTGCATTCATAATTAAAACAGAAAGTCCTAAGAAAATATAAATAACTGCCATTGCAGGAACAATCTTTTCTGCAACTTTAGAAATTCTTTTTAAGCCACCAATAATTACAAGTGCAACTCCCAAAGTTACAATAATTCCAGCAATAACAACAGCCCAAGTATATTCATTTCCAAAAAGACTAAAAGCAATATGCGAATTGTTTGGATCAAAAGCATTGCTTACCGCAGAAGTTATTCCGTTTATTTGAGTAAAAGTTCCGATTCCAAAAAGTCCAACGCAAACTCCAAAAATTGCAAATAAAATTGCAAGCCATTTCCAACTAAAACCTGTTCTTTCTTTCATTCCTTTTTCGATTGTATAAAAAGGTCCGCCAAGAACATGTCCATCTGGAGCGTGTTCACGATATTTTAAGGCAAGCATACATTCTGCATATTTAGTAGCAGTTCCAACAAACGCTGCAAGCCACATCCAGAAAAGCGCACCAGGGCCACCACCTACAATAGCGGTTGCAACACCAACAATGTTTCCTGTTCCAATTGTAGCAGAAAGTCCTGTACAAAGTGCCTGAAAAGGAGTTACTTCTCCTTTTCCACCTGTTTTTCTAAACATTGTTTTAAAACCAAGTCCAAGTTTTGTAAACTGAACACCACGCAGACGAATAGTTAAAATAACGCCTGTTGCAATAATAAGGACGATTGTAGGAATTCCCCAAACAAAATCGTCAATGGCAGTAAGAATTTCGTCAAACATTTTTACCGACATCCTTATAAAAAAAATAAGAGCCATTCACACAAGATGAATTGGCTCCCCAAAGAGTGATTAGACGAACAATTTTTAACTCTGTCCGCTTTGCCTGAGATATTAGCTCTAATAGCCTTAACCCTTCGGCGCTTTGATGTCTTTCAACGAAAAACACAAAGACTCTCCAGAGAATTACAAATCTAAAACACGCTAGATTCATAACCTAATTAGTCTAGCACAATAGAAAATTATTTACAATATTCTAACATTTTTTTTAAGACTTTTTTTATAAAAAAATCTCAAAATTATATCAAGCATAAATTAAGTTAAAGAATCTTTAAAGATTCTTTATTGACAGTTATTTTCCATAATTATATCATTATTTGCATGAAAAATAAGAAACATCTGCTTCGAATTATAATTGTTGCATTCTTCATTCTTTATATTGTTTTTGCGTTTGCTCCACTTTCTACAGAACTTCAACTTACTCCTCAATGGACATTAGATATTACAGAAGAACCTATAACGACAAACACAAAACTTAATGTACTTCCTTTTAAACTCGGGCAGAATGCAGGTTATTTTACACATGAAGGAAAACTTGCCACAATTAAAAATTTTGATTATAAAGCGACAATTTCTTTTGACTATCTTATTCCTTATTCAAAAAATAGTACAGAATTTGAAGTCTTTGACAACCAAGGTAATTCAATATCTACAATTCGAGTAGGCGGATTTCCTTATGTTGTTGATAACAGAATTTTTGTAATGCTTCCTGGAGGTTCAGGCTTTGAAGCGTTTAATCTTGAAGGGAATATTCTTTGTCGCCACATTCATACAAGTCCGATTACTGCGTTTAATTCTGGAAAAAAACTTACGATTGTCGGTTATGCAAACGGCGATTTATGTACTTTTAATCAAGATATGGAATTTCAATATAAACTTACTCCAGGTGCAAGTGATATTGGCGTAATTCTAGGAGCAAATGTCAGCAATTCTGGAACATATTTTGCTTGCGTTTCTGGTCAAAATAAACAGCGATTTGTCCTTTACAAAAATGAAGAAAATCATGCAAAAATCATTTATCACGATTATTTGCCGACAAGTATTGTTCATCAAACAATCGTGCATTTTAGCCAAGACGAATCAACTGTTTATTATAACGATGAATCAGGACTTGGAATTGTAGATATTTCATCTTCCAAAAAAAAACATATTGATATTCCAGGAACAATTTTAAATATTCAAGAATCTCCTATTGCACAAAGCGTTTTTGTTCTTTCAAAAGCAAAACAAGGTTCTCACAACATTTATACAGTTACAATTCTTGAATCAAAAAAATATAAGACAAGCAGTTTTTCGTTTGTGGCAGATTCTGCATTTATTCTTACAGATGAAAATTCCCTTTTTGTAGGCAAAGATACAAAAATCTCAAAACTTATTCTTTCAAAAGAATAAGACAATACGAGGAAAATATGAAATTGAAGAAAATCAAAAAGACTTTACTTATAATTTTAATTATTACAGTCGCAATTCTTATTCCAGCAATCGCATACGAATGGCCACAAGACAATGTAAATGCCGACAATATTTATTCATATTTTGGACAAAAGCGAAATGAAACAATTTCAAATTCCCTAATTTTTGGAGAATCGGAAATTGCAAAATCAACAGATGATGGCAATATTTCAATAATTTTAACTGAGCATGACGATGGCTTTAATTGGTTTGAATCTACTCTTGGAACTGCGGTAATTGTAAATCACCAAGATTATCTTGTAACAGTTTATGGAAATCTTGACACAGATTCACTTGAACCTTCACTTTTTGAACATACAAAAGTTTCTACAGGAACACCTTTTTCTACTACTGGAAATTCGGCTTGGCAAGAATCTAACTCTTATCTTGAATTTCAAATTCTTGACATAAAAAATTCAAATTACGTAAATCCGTTAATTCTTATGCCACGTATTGATTATAATGAATCTCTGACATTAGATGGAATTTCTATTAAAAATAAATTCGGTAAAATTTATGATTTGGAAACTCAAAGAAATATTCCAGCAGGCTTTTATAAAGTCTACAAAAATCGACAAGAAAAATTTGTTCCTTACAAAACAACATTGCTCGTCAATGGCATAGAATCAGAGGAAATTTCATACAACACAATCAAGCAAAATGAAAATGAAATAGGAATTGAAGGGCTCCATTTATATTCAGCGGCTGAATTATATCCAGACGAAAATATTATGCTTCTTGGGGAACTTTATCTTCCTCGTGGACAAGATACAATTTCAGTAACTTTGACAGATTTTTTTGGCAAAAAATATTCAAGAGAATTTAACCTTTCTGTTTTCTAATTTTTACAATTGTGGTAATATAAAAATATGAAAGTTCTAAATCCAAATATGATTCTTTCTGCTTCTGGCTGGCGAAAAGTTTTTGCAATTTCTGGAAACGAAACTGACACAACTAAAGAAATTGGAATTGAAAACACTTATATAAGTATGCTTGCTGCTCAAGTTTTTTCTGATTTCATAAAAAAATGTACTAGAAAAAAAAATCCAGAAATTGTTGTTGGAATTGACACTCGCCCAACTGGCAACCAAATTGCAAACGCAATAATTCTTATGCTTCTCAATGAAGAAATTCAAGTTGTTTATCCTGGAATTATTGCCGCTCCAGAAATCATGGCTTATGCAAAATCATTTGACGGATTTATCTACATTTCTGCAAGCCATAATCCAATAGGCCATAACGGAATTAAATTTGGACTTAATGATGGAGGCGTGCTCGAAGCAAAAGACAACGCAATTTTAATTGACGATTTTACAAAGCGCTGTAATCAAGAAAAATCTTTACAAAAAATTATTCAACTTAAAGAACACGAACAAGATTTTTTTCAAGATTTAAATCGCATTTATTCAAATTCTTCCAAAATAAAAAAAGATGCACTAAAAGCTTATAAAAGTTTTTCCAAGAATGTAATTTCTTCAATATCAAATATTTTAGAACAGAATGTTTTTTTTGATTTTTTAAAAACGCAAATTGCAAAAAAATCAATTGGAATTGTTTGTGACTTTAATGGAAGTGCAAGAACTCTTTCAATTGATAAAACTTTTTTTGCAGAAAATAATATTAACTTTTATCCATTCAATGATAATCCAGGAGAAATTGTTCACGAAATTATTCCAGAACCAGAAAACTTGATTTATTGTGCAAATAAAATGCAAGAACTTCAAAAGAAAGGAATTCAAAATGCAATTTTAGGATATATGCCAGATTGTGATGGTGATCGTGGAAATTTAGTTTATTGGGATTCAAAAACTTCTTGTGCCAAAATTCTTAAAGCACAAGAAGTTTTTTCTCTTTCTGTACTTTCGGAACTTGCGTTTTCTTATTGGCTTAATACAAACAAAGAAAATTATAAACCAGCAATTGCAGTGAATTGTCCAACATCAATGCGTATTGATGAGATTGCCTCTTATTTTAATGCAAAAGTCTTTCGTGGCGAAGTTGGAGAAGCAAATATTGTAAACACAGCACGACTCGCACGCTCAAAAGGATATACAGTTCGTATTTTGGGCGAAGGTTCAAACGGCGGAACAATCACTTATCCTGCAAATGTCCGCGATCCATTAAACACAATTTTTGCATTCATAAAACTTTTATCGATAAAAGACAAACAAGAAAATGGTGCAACTACTCAAGGACTTTTTCATATTTGGTGCAATCTTTCTGGACAAGAAGAAAAATACAAATCAGATTTTTCATTAAGCGATGTAATTGAAACTTTGCCAAAATATACAACAACTGGCGTTTCTGAAAATCGAGCAATTCTCAAAATCAAGACAAAAAATCACAGCATTTTAAAATCAAATTTTCAAAAAGTTTTTGAAGCATCTTGGAAAAACGGTGCAGATGGATTATTGAAAAAATATGGCATTTCATCGTATAAATGTATAATAACAAATGGAACAACTGAAAAAGTCGATATTCAAGATTTTTCAGAAAGTGGAAAAGGTGGCTTAAAAATTCAATTTTTTGAAAATTCAGAGAAACCTTCAAGTTTTATTTGGATGCGTGGTTCTGGAACAGAAAGCGTTTTTAGAATTATGTGCGATGTAAAAGGAGATAATCCAGAAAAAGAAAAAGAACTTTTAGACTGGGAAACAAAACTCCTTTTGCAAGCCGACAAAATGTAAAAAAATAGAACTTCACAAATTATAGTAACAATCGCGCAAATGCGCTTATAAGAACAATGGAGGCACAGTTATGGAAAAAGAAGAAATCTTAAAAAGAGCAAATGCTTATATTGCTGAAGAAAAAGATGTACGCTTTAGTAAAGAAGTCGAAAATCTCATCAAAAAAGAAGATTGGACAGAACTTGAAGATCGTTTTTATCAAACACTTGAGTTTGGAACTGGCGGACTTCGTGGAATTATGGGTGGTGGAACAAACCGAATGAACACGCTTGAAATCAATAAAGCAACACAAGGGCTTGCAAATTATGTAATCAAAGCTTTTCCAGAAAAAGCAAAAAATGGAACTTTGAGTGCAGTTGTTGCATACGATAGCCGCCTTAATTCAGATGTTTTTGCTGAGGCTACAGCATTAATTTTTGCCGCAAATGGAATCAAAGCATATCTTTTTTCAGGACTTCGCCCTACTCCAGAATTATCATTTGCAATCAGAGAACTTAAAGCAGACACAGGCGTTGTAGTAACAGCATCACACAATCCTAGAATGTATAATGGATACAAAGCATATTGGAATGACGGTGCACAAGTTATTGAGCCACACGATGTTGGAATTATCGAAGAAGTAAACGCAGTAACAGAAGTTAAAACAATTTCAAAAGAAGAAGCACTTAAAAACGGAAGTCTTCAAATTATTGACAAAGAAATCGACGAAAAATTCTGGGATATGTGTAAAGCACAATTATTCCGTCCAGAATTAATTAAACAAAAAGCAGGAGAAGTAAAAATCGTTTACACTCCACTCCACGGAACTGGAGCAATGCATGTTGAAAAAGTTCTTGGCGATCTTGGACTTAAAGTTATTACAGTTGCACAACAACGCGAGCCAGATGGAAATTTCCCTACAGTTGAAAAACCAAATCCAGAAGAAAAGCCTGCTTTAACGCTTGCAGTTGAACTTGGAAAAAAAGAAAACGCAGATTGTGTAATGGCGACAGATCCAGATGCAGACAGATTTGGAACAGCGTTCCCAGACAAAAACGGCGAATGGGTTCTTCTTTCTGGAAATCAAATGGGTGCAATGTTAATCGAATATGTTCTTTTAAGTCGAAAGGAACTTGGAACAATGCCAGCAAATCCTGTTGTAATTCGTTCTATTGTAACAAGTCCATTTGGTGATGCAATTTGTAAAAAATTTGGTGTTCGAATGATTGAATGTCTTACAGGATTTAAATGGATTGCTGCTGTAGAAGCAGAAATGGAAGCGAACAAAACTGGCGATTATGTATTTGGACTTGAAGAAAGTTATGGTTACAAAGTTGAAAAGGAAGTTATGGATAAAGATGGAATTTCTGCAGCCGCTTTATGTGCAGAAATGACACTTTATTGGCGTTCTCAAGGAAAAACTCTTCTTGAACATCTTGATGATATGTACAAAGAATATGGATATTTTGAAGACCGTTCAATTTCGCAAAACTTTCCAGGTTCTTCAGGAAAAGAAGTTATGGCAGGAATTATGACAAAACTTCGAACAGAAGGTCTTAAAACTCTTGGAGGAAAAAAAGTTACAGCAATTCGCGATGTTCAAAATTCAATTGTATTTAATCCTGAAAATCCTTCGGACAAAAAACCATTTAATCTTCCAAAAAGCAATGTTCTTCAATTCTTCCTTGAAGGCGGAACTATTGTAAGTGCACGCCCTTCTGGAACAGAACCAAAAATTAAGTTTTACATCAATAGTGCAACAAATTTAGAAGGAAATTGCGATAATTGTCTTGCTGCAGCAAAAAAATCTGCTAGTGAGTTATGCGATTCAATTACAACACAAATAAAATCTATTCTTGATGCAGCAAAATAAATTACTTAAAGATTTTAGAAAACTCCAGAGTCTTTTAGATTCTGGAGTAACCTTTATAGCTTTTGACACAGAAACGACTGGATTAAATTCAAATTCAGATAGGATTATCGAAATCGGAGCTGTAAAATTTGACAAAACTGGAATCTTAGATAAATTTGAAACACTTGTAAATCCTCAAAAGGCAATTCCCGCTGAATGTAGCGAAATTAATCACATAACAAACGAAATGATTAAAGACGCACCTCTTACACAAAAAGCACTTAAAGATTTTTCAGATTTTATTAAAGATGGAATTTTAATTGCCCACAATGCTACCTTTGATTTAAACTTTCTAAATGAAGAACTTGAACGAGCAAAACTTCCCCTTATTAAAAATAAAGCTCTTGATACTTTAAATTTTGTGCGATGGGCATATCCGCTTTTGGGAAAATACAATCTTCAACTTATGGCAAACTTAATGGACATAAATATAAAAAATGCACATAGGGCTTATGACGATGCACGAGTTTGCATGGAAGTTTTTATCAAAACTCTTTCTGATACAAAATCCATCCAAAAAAAAGCCTAAAATTTTAAAAACTAAAGCAGTGTTTTTGTATTTTCAAATGCAAGCTAGAACAAATTGACAAGAAGTCCTTTGATTTTTGTGAAAATAATTATAAAAAGTCCTTTCTTTTTTGTGAAAACAATTACTAAAAGTTCTTTGATTTTTGTGAATTACGTGATATAGTTTTATTATGCAAAGAAGTTTTATTAATGAACTAAAAAAATGGAAAGAATCTTCTCTACGAAAGCCTTTGATAATTCAAGGAGCAAGGCAAATAGGAAAAACTTGGATTATGAAGGAATTTGGAAGAACTGAATATAAAAAAACAGCATACATATATTGTCAAGACAATCCTATCTTAGAAAATCTCTTTAATGAAAGTTTTAATACAGAACGCATATTAAACGCTTTACAAATAATTGTAGGATTTAAAATTACTGCAGAAGACACATTGATTATTTTTGACGAAATTCAAGAAATACCAAAAGCATTAACAAGCTTAAAATATTTTTATGAACAACTTCCAGAATATCATATTATGTGTGCAGGAAGCCTTTTGGGGATAACACTTCATAATGGAACAAACTTTCCTGTAGGAAAAGTAAATTTTATGAACCTTTATCCTATGACCTTTACAGAATTCTTAATAGCAAATCAAAAACAAGAACTGGCAGACCTAATTCAAAATAGAAATCAAGATAAAATTCTACTTACTAGTTTTAAGCAAACCTATATTGATATGTTAAAATTATACTATTTTGTAGGAGGAATGCCAGAATCTGTATTAACTTGGATAGAAACAAAAGATTTTTCATTGGTTAGAAAAGTTCAAAAAGAAATTCTTTTAGCTTATGAAAATGATATTTCAAAACATGCAAATAAAGAAAGTGTAAATAAAATAAAAATGATTTGGCAAAGTATTCCAAGTCAGTTAGCAAAAGAAAATAAAAAATTTATTTATGGCCTTGTAAAACAAGGAGCTAGAGCAAGAGAATATGAATCAAGTATAAATTGGCTAAAAGATGCAGGGCTCTTATATAAAATACACAGAATTACAAAACCAAATTTACCATTAAAAAGTTATGAAGATTTAAGTGCATTCAAACTTTTCATTCATGACATAGGTTTGTTATGTAGTTTAAGTGAACTAAGTGCAAAAACATTACTAGAAAATGATAGGATTTTTACAGAATTTAAAGGAAGTTTAACAGAACAATATGTTTTGCAAGAACTAATTGCAGAATGTGGAACAATACCTTTTTATTGGTCAAATGAAACTTCTACATCGGAACTTGATTTTATAGCCCAATTTGATGATAAAATTGTTCCTATTGAAGTAAAAGCTACAACAAATTTACAAGCAAAAAGCTTAAA
>CAZOTD010000018.1:0-15230 GCA_964582685.1 uncultured Treponema sp.
CAAATAACATCTTTTAATCCGCTTTTTGACAATCCGCTTTTTTACCTTGTAAAAACAAAAATAATTTATTATATTCAACTTGTATTTTTATAAAACCATAAAAATACAAAGGAGTTTTCAGATGAAAAAAATTACTCACGTTATTTTTATTTTGCTTTTAATCACAATTTGTTTTGGATGCAAAACAAATTCCAATTTAAAAGTTAATCGAAATTATCAAGCAATTTATACAACACAAGACAATTCAAAAGTAAAAGCAGATTTTTATTCACTTTCTGATGAAAGTCTTTATTTTGTAAAAGTTCATATACAAGACAAAACGATAACACTTTCAAGAACAATCGCGGCTTCTGGAGAACGTTACATTGACATTACAGAAAGAATAGAATTTTGGGCAAAAGGCGACACTGCGTTTTTAGATTATCAAAACGAAAACGGCACAAAAACGAGAATTGACTTGACAAAAAACAATTAGATTTTCCAATTGCTCTATCTTAAATAAACCATCAAAAGCATAATATCGCTGTTTCTAATTCCACTTATGCGACTTGCTTGTCCTAAAGTTGTAGGTCGAACTTCTTCAAGTTTTAATCGTGATTCACTTGAAAGCGATGGAATTGCTCCGTAGTCAAAATCTTGTGGAATTCGATAATTTTCCATGCGATGCATTTTTTCAACTCGCTTATCTTGCTTTTCAATATAATATTTATATTTAAAATCAATTTTTGCTTCTTGCCAAATTTTTTCAGGATAACTAGAATTTTTTGCGTCAGGATTTTTTTCAAGGAGTGCAACAATTTCATCTGCCATTTTATATTTTTCTTGCATTGCTAAAAATTGTTTTTCTGATTTTAAGCCGACTTCATACGCTTTCGCTGTAAGACGACGATCAGCTGTGTCGTAGCGAAGTTTAAGTCGATATTCAGCACGCGCCGTGAACATTCGGTAAGGTTCCTTTGTTCCAAGTGTTACCAAATCATCGATAAGAACTCCGATATACGCTTCATCTCGCCCAAGAACAAGAGGCTTATATTCAGGAATCTTATGAAAGTTATTAAAACCGTGTGCGCTTTGATTTTTTTCAAGAAGTTCTCCAACTTGTTTTGCCTGAAGTTGTGAATATTCCCAATTAATTTTTAATTCTTCTTCGCTATAACAATGGCTTGGACAAAATGCACCTTTTTCCATTGAAGCAGGTCGCATCTGAATATCAGCACAAGAAGAACACATTGGTCCGCAAAATTTAATATGTTCGCGGCTATATAAACCGGCATTTATTCCTGCAACGATTCCTTGTCCTGCCGCTTCTTCATATCCAGAAGTTCCATTAATTTGACCTGCGTTGAATAAACCTGCAACTCGTTTTGTTTCAAGTGAATTGAATAATTGTGTCGGTTCAACATAATCGTATTCAACTGCATAACCAGGACGAGTTACAATAGCATTTTGGAAACCTTGCATTGTTCGCAAAAATTCATCTTGTACACTTTCTGGCAAAGAACTTGAAAAACCGTTTAGATAAATTTCATTTGTTTCAAGCCCTTCTGGTTCGACAAAAATTTGATGGCGTTCTCGCTGTGCAAATCGCATCACTTTATCTTCAATACTTGGGCAATATCGAGGCCCAATTCCTTGAATTTTCCCTGAATACAAAGGTGAGCGTGAAATATTTTTTCTAATTATTTCGTGAGTTTTTTCATTTGTATAAACAATATGGCAAGGAACTAAAGGTCTTTCAACTTTTTCTGTATCAAAACTAAAAGGAATTATTTCTTCATCGCCAAGTTGTTCTTCAAGAACAGTAAAATCAACTGATTGTTTTAAAATTCTCGGTGGCGTTCCTGTTTTTAAGCGTCCTGTTGTAAAACCAAGTCGATGAAGATTTTGAGTAAGACCAAAAGCCGCACTTTCGCCAATTCTTCCGCAAGCGGCATCGTATTCACCAATAAAAATTCTGCCACCAAGAAAAGTTCCAGTTGTAAGAACAACTGCACGAACAGGAATAATTCTTCCACGCTCCGTTACAATTGCAATAACTTTTTGTCGTTTTCCATTTTTTTGTAAATTGAATTTTTCAGTTCCAGTAATTCTTCCTTCACGAACTTCGCCGGGAATTGAACCAAATTTAGCATTGCTATCTGTATTTGCAGGAAGATTTGTATCAGAATCAGTTGTAAGGATGTCGACAACTGTATCCATTAAGGTCGAAAGATTCGGCGTACTTTCGAGTGTCTTTCTTGCAAGTGAAGAATAAACAAGTTTATCTGCTTGTGCTCTTGGAGATTGAACAGCAGGACCACGACTTTTATTTAGAAGTCGAAATTGAATCATAGAATGGTCAATAAGTTTTCCCATTTCTCCACCCAAAGCATCAATTTCTCGAACAATATTTCCTTTTGCAATTCCACCAATTGAAGGATTGCAACTCATTCTTCCAATCGAATCAATTGATTGAGTTACTACTAAAGTTTTAAGTCCCATTCTTGCACAAGCAAGGCTTGCTTCAATTCCGGCATGTCCTGCACCTACGACGACAACATCAAAATAATCATAAAATCCAAGCATATTTACGAAAGTATATTGTTTTTTTTATGACTTTTCAATTATGACAAAAAAATGTATTATTTAGAAATGCGAATTTTAAACAAAAAATATTTCAAAATTTTTGCAATGATTTCATTAACTTTAATGTCTTTATTTTTCTGTGCTTGTTCTAATAAAAAAGACAAATCGCCTGAAATTACAGAAGTTCTCGAAGAGGAACAACCTCAAAATATTCGACCGCATTGGCAAAACACTGCAGAAAAAATATGTATTGTATTTGGCTACGGTTATAACTCAGAAGATTTTACAAAACCAGAGATTGAACATCTTGAAGAATTTTTTGGATTGTCAGACGGAACAGAAAATTCTGGATTAATAATTCCTTACATTTTTCCCGATGATTTTACAGTAGGCAATACAGGAAGAATTTCAAGACTTGTAACTCTTCTCGAAGATGTAAAAGTTGCAGGTCTAATTACAATTGGCGCACCAGAATATACAAGTAATACTCTTGCTGTTCTAAGAGAAAAAATGAGCGATAATATTTTACAAGAACAAGATTCTTCAAAAGTAAAACCTTTTCCGATTTATACTCTGTTTCCACAAGATGATGCTCTTGCAATTGAAGCAACAAGCGATTTTGTTTTGGACAAAGCAATCATTCATTTGGACAAGGTAGAAGAAATAGAACAAGAGCAAGAACAAGTTCGCATTGATGGAATTGAAGATATAATTGACAATGCAATTGATAATATGCTTTTGGTAAAAGCACCGCTAAAAAGTGATTCAACACTTTTTATGCATGTAAATCAAATTGCTGGCGTTAAACATGGAATAAAACGTTACGTCGATCCAGAAACTGGACTTTCTTCAATTAATCATTTTATCATTGATGATTACTATAAAAAATAAAATATGAATTCATTAGAACAGCACAAACTTTTTTTAATAGGAAGCGACAAGGAAATTACAAAACTTTCAAAAAAAGAAAATGCTGTAATTCTTGCAGTTTCAGATTCTCATAACAGAAAAGAAATCTTAAATAGAATTCTTGACAGATTTTCACCAGAAGTTGATTTAATTGTTTTTTGTGGCGATGGAGTAAATGACTTTGTAGAAATTCTTAATTCTATTGACTTAAATCCTGAATTAAAACAAAAATTGCCTCCTGTAATTGCAATAGTTCATGGAAATTGCGATGAAAATTTTTCAATTCTAAATGGTGCACAAATTAGAATTCCTGCAGCGATTTCTTTTTTCTGTGCCGGAACAAATATTTTAGTAACTCATGGGCATCTATTTGGCGTTTATCAAGGAACTAATGGCCTTGAAAATCACGCAGCAGAAACTAATTCAAAAATCGTATTTTATGGTCACAGCCATGTTGCAGATTTTTCACAAACAAATGGAATAAGTTTTATAAATCCTGGAAGTTGTGCTTTGCCACGTCGAGGGCTCCCGCCTTCTTGCGCAATTATTAAAATCAAAAATGGAAAAAATGAAATTGACTGCACTTTTTATGAAATAAAAATTTCACTTCAAAAAGGCATTTATTTTGAACCATTCTCACCTTTTATAAAACGCTGGTAATTTTTAATAACTTTTTTAAAGTGGCGAATACTCAGAAAGTTTAAAGCCATAATAATCATGACCTGGAAAAATTTGAGTATCGTGCTCAAATGTATTTAGAATACGAAATATGCTTTTTTGAATTTCTTCTTCATTTCCATCATACATATCTGTTCTGCCATACGATGTAAAAAACATTGTATCGCCAGTAATCAAAATCTTTTCTTCTTGATTATAAAAACAAACAGAACCACTCGTATGACCTGGAGTATGAATTACTTTCCATTGAGAAAGCGCTCTTTGAATCTTTTTTTCTTTAGAAGATATTACTTTGTCAAAAGTTATACCTTCTGTCAAAAGGAAATCGGCTGGCGGAAGTTCTGACAAAGAATCAACAAAGTTTTGGTCATGATAGCCAAAACTTGAAAGAAATTTTAATTGTGTTTGGGCAGAATTTTTTCCAATGCATTGTTCATCATTTTTATGAATTGCAATAATTGCATCAGGCCATTCATTTTTTAAAATCTTTAAACCCATTATATGATCAAAATGTCCGTGAGTTAAAAAAATCCCTATAGGCGTTAAACGAAGATTTTTTAATTCATTGACAATAACATCAGCATCATCAGAATATTCACAACTTGCAGGGTCAACTACAAATGCCGAATGTTCTGTAAGTTTTACAATTAAAGTATTAACTTGCAGAACTCCGGTATTAATTATTTTTATTTCCATAATTTTAAAAATTTAAAAATTAAATAAGGAAGTTTTGTTCTGTGTCAGATGATGGAGTTGAAAATCCTTCTGAACTTGACGCGCGTTCTGCCGCAGCGTAAGCTTCTGCATCTTCTTTTGTCGTCTGAACAGATGGTTCTTCATAACCAGAATCTACGCTTGATGGAATTGTTCCTTCACTGCTAAGTTCATCGCCTTTTTGACGCGAATAACTTACAGAAAGTTTTCTTCCACGATATTCATAACCGTTAAGAGCCTGAATTGCTTTATCTGAATCTTCTGTAAAAAGTTGAACAAATGAATAATTTGCAAGGACACGAATATCTCCGATTCTGTCACGTTCAATTCCTGCAACACTAATTAAAAGTCCAACGAGATCGCGAGGATATACGCGACGATTGCGACCTATTCCAATAAAAATTGTTGTAGCAAGAGATTCATCAATTTGAACTCTTGGATGTACAACATGGTTTTCTGAATTTGTATTATAAGATTTTTCGTCTATTTGTTTATTATGTTTTAAATCCGAGCGAATATTTTCTTTATGAAAATCGCGAGTTCTGTGCTCGTTTGAAAATTCTCTTCTTGGTCTAAAATGAGAACCTAACTGCTTTGTTAAATACGCAGCAACATACATTCGCAAAGAAAATGGAACATTCTTTTTAAATACTTTTTTAATATCATTTAATAAATCAGGATTTTCCTGTGTTTTTACTTTTTCAACTGCATTCTGTAAAAATGCTGCAAGTTGATCCATATCAATTTCGGTTTCTCTTCTAAAAGCCATAATGTTACCTCATAAAAAATTTAATTAGCAAACAAATTAGCAATATAACCTGAACCAATAGGTTTAAAACCTAATCGCAACAATAAAGATGTAATAGTTTCAGGAACAATTGTATTTGCTATAAGTACCCACTTAAAATGGCGGTTCTTAAGGTCGACTAATGCCTGCTCTAAAAGCTCTCGCCCAATTCCAAGACCGCGATATTTTTCAAGCACAAAAAAACTAGTGAGTAAAACAGTTTTTGGTGCATTTTCTAAACTTGGTGCAAAAACTATACAACCTACAAATTCTTTAGAATAAGATTTGCAAACAATACCAGACGCATTTTTTCTAAAATCACGTTCTGAATCTAATTTCCATAAATCTGATAAAGCGCATACCACTTCTTCTGGGAATTCAGTGCAATACTCTTTTGCAACTAAATCTAGTTTTTCTAAAATCTCCTTGCTATCTTCCAAATGGTTATAAGGCATAAAAACAAAATCATCACGAACAAGATATTCTGTTTCTTCAACTTCGTGCTCTAATTTCTCAAGACCCCAAATTTCACGCAAGGAATTATACCATTGGTTTACATATTTAATAAGTTGTTTATTTTTAAAATAATGCCACTTTTTTTCAACCTCAGGATAAGACTTTAAAACATCTTTAAATCCTCTAAAAACCCCCTTTCCAGAACGAAGTACAACAAGCAAATCGTTTCTAGCCATCGGTGAATGAAGATTATTTACAAATTGTTCCATCAGGTTAAAACCATCTGCAGAACTCCAATCTGGAAGTTTGTAATAAAATTCTTCATCGCACTCGCAATTTTGTTTTTCTATTAAAACTTTCGAATTAGCGTCAAGGACAAACTGTTGATTCTGATTTTCCAAAGCAGAGATTATTGAATCTAAAAGTTCATCAGTTAATTCAAAAGTCATAATACATTACTTTACAGACTTTAATTGTGTGCGATTAGAAATAACTTTGCTGATAAGCCCATATTCAAGTGCTTCTTGAGCATTAAGCCAATAATCACGGTCTGTATCCGATTCAACTTTTTTTAAATCTTTTCCAGTTGCCTCTGCAATAATTTTATTAATTTTTGCTTTTGTCTTTTTAATATTTTCTGCATGAATTTGAATGTCAGTCGCAGTTCCTCTCATTTGAGATAAAGGTTGATGAATAAGATATTCGCTGTTAGGCAAACCAAGACGCAAATCTTTTGGAACAGCAAGTAAAATTAAAGCGGCAGCACTTGCAATAAGACCGTTTCCGATTAAAACAACAGGACATTTTACAAACTGAATCATATCATAAATTGCAAATCCAGCTGAAACATCGCCACCTGGAGAATCGATAAAAACATAAACAGGTTTATTGCCGTCCGCTTCAAGAAGAAGAAGTTGTTTATTAAATTTTTCAGAAAGTGCTTTGTTGATTTCTCCAGAAAGAAGAATCTGTCGCGTTTTTAAGAATTTTTCAGAAAGAGAATCTATCGTATCTGATTTTTTTTTCTCTTCATTTTCGTCATCTAAATAAATTTTATTCATAACATTAATATACTGAATTTAGAATAAAACGACAATCATTTCTTATTTTTGGATTTTTTTTGCTTCATTCCAAAATTCATCCATTTTCTCAAGATTTTCTTGAATCATTGGAATGTTTTCATCTTCCATCTTTTTTTGGACATACGAAAATCTTTTGTAAAATTTTAAATTTGACAAATTAAGAGCGACTTCTGGATCTACTCCAAGATGGCGCGCATAATTTACAACGGCAAATAAAAGATCTCCAAGTTCACTTTCAAGCGCTTTTTGTGCATCGTCACATTCTTTTGTCGATTTTTTTTCAAATGGTTCAACGACTTGATTTGATTTTAATTTTTGAACTTTTATTCTTGCCTCTTCAACTTCTGCTAATTCTTCGACAATTTTTGCTCTAACATCGTCATCATTGTCCCAATCAAATCCTTTTTTTGCCGCTTTCTTTTGAAACTTAAATGCCTTTAAAAGTGGCGGGAATCCTTTTGGAACTTCATCAAGAATACAATCGGTTTTTCTTCCTTCAAGATTTTCTTTAATGCGATCCCATTGATTTAAAACTTGTTGGCTATTTTTTACAGATGATGTTACGCACGAATTTCCATCGCTTTCTGGAAATACATGAGGATGACGGCGAATAAGTTTTTCTGCAAGTTCATTAAAAACTTGAGCAATAGTAAAATCACCTTGTTGTTCGTACATATAACTTATCATCAATGCATTAAGCATTACATCTCCAAGTTCTTCTTTTGAATGAAGAAAATCTTCTTGCGTAATTGCATCAACGGTTTCAAAAACTTCTTCGATTAAATCTCGACGCATTGAAAGTGGCGTCTGCTCTTTGTCCCAAGGACAGCCTTGCGGACTTCTAAGAATTTTTATCACATTCAAAAGTCGCTCAAATGCCGACTGTGCAGAATCAAAATTACCTTTTAAAACTGAATTAAAATCAGGCGTTGACATTTACTTTCCCCCATTGAGATATAAGTCTTAAAGGTTCGCTAGAAAGCAATGCTTTGCAAAAACACAAGCCTGCCTTCTGATAAACAAGAGTCATTAGATTAAATTCATCATTTGAAAAATTACTTAAAACATAATCTGCAATATTTACATTGGCAGGCTTGCCAATACCAAAACGAAGTCTAAAAAAATCAGAAGTTCCTAGAACGCTTTTTGTCGAACGAAGTCCATTGTGGCCTGCAAGACCACCAGAAAATTTTAGACTAAAAAAACCCGGATTAAGCTCAAGTTCATCGTGAACGACAAGAATTTGTTGTGCAGCAATTTTATAAAACTGACAGACTTCGCCGATACTATTGCCCGAAAGATTCATATAAGTTTGAGGTTTTATAAAAAAAAATTTAGAAGGTGCATTTTTTGAAATTGAAAACGTTTGTTCATTTTTTGAAAGTTCTGGATAAAATTGAATCGCAAGATTTACAAATTCCATAAAATCAAGACTTGCAATTTGACTTTGAAATTTATTTGAAAAATTCAAGCGATTATAAAAAGGCAAACTTTCTGCAAATTGCCAAGCGGCATTATGCCTTGTTTTTTCGTATTCTTTTCCGTAATTTCCAAGAAACGCTACTAGTTGAATCATTTTTTTTCTCCAATCGTAATTCTCTCCATTCCAGAAAAATCTTTTTCTGAATGAATATTTTTAAAACCAGATTCGGCAAAAATTTTTCTTACCCGTTTTGTTTGATATTCACCACTTTCCATAATAAAAACGCCATCAAGATTTAAAGCTTCAAACGCCTCTGGTACCAAACGCAAAATTATCTTAAGCCCATCAAAAAGTTCGTCACAATATTCACTGGGAGGAAATTTGAAATCGCAAGCTGTGTCAAAATCTCCATCAAGTGCAAGTCGAGGTTCTCGTCTTCCGTCAAGCAAAAGTTCTTCAACTTGATTGTGAGGAATATATGGAGGATTTGCAAGAATAAAATCGTAGCCACAAGTTCCACACAAAAGATTGCCATTTAAAAATGAAATTTGGTTTAAAACAAAAGGTTTATCTTTAAAAATAATTTCTGCATTTTTTTTTGCAATCGAAAGTGCTTGCAAATTTATATCAGCCAATGTCATCTTAACTTTTATTTTTTCTTGGCAAGATAGAATACTTTTCAAAACAGAAAGCCCTACACAACCACTTCCTGTACAAACATCAAGAATTTTTAATTCTGATTTTTTCTTGTTGTAAATCATTTTAAGTGCATTTTCCACAAGGATTTCTGTATCAGGTTTTGGAATTAAAACTTCTGGCGTAACATAAAAATCTGTGCCGTAAAATTCTTTCTTGTTTGTGATATATGCGATAGGCAATCCTGTAAGTCGTTGTTCTGCCAATTTGATAAATTGCTTTTCTTCTTCGATTGAAAGTTCATCTTTTCTGTGAAGCAAAAGCCAAGTTTTATCTTGATTAAACATAAATTGCAAAATGCAATCAACATCTAACTCTGGAGTTGAAGAACCAGATTTTAAAAATTTTTTTGCCCAAATATTTTTTAGATTTGCGATTGTCATTTAATTAATTTGTAAATCTAAGAAGTAGGAAATTCGCGTTGCAAATATTGAACTCGTGCAGGAATTCCACTCCAGTTAATTAATTTAACTTTGGAAATATAACTCTGTTTATTTATAATAACAGTGTACTCAAAAAAATCTTTTGCAGACAATTTTTTTTCATCGATGCAATTGGGGCAAATTTTATTCATACTATGAAAAACTTGATAACATTTTCTTCCCATGCACTCACGTTTTTCGACACCTAAAAGTTCACACGCATTTTTGTTTATGTAAAGAACTTCGTGCGTATCTAATGAATTTACAACTATTGCATCTGTAAATTCATCAAGCAACCAATCAACATTTCTGTAAAATACAAATGACGGAAGCACAGTTTGTCCGTTAAAAATCTGATATTGATTTTTTCCGTAACGCTTGCTTGTAAGCAAAGCCATATCGGCATTATTATACAAAGTCTGATAATCTTTGCCATAATCTGGAGAAATACAAACACCAATTGAACAAGTAATAAAAAGCGTTTCAACAGGAAAAGCAAGATTTTTACGAAGCGTTTCAAGTTTGTTTTTGAGAGTATTTTTTTCTATTGCACTTGGAATAAATACAGAAAATTCATCGCCTCCCATACGACAAATCACATCTTCACCACGAAATGAGTTTTTTAAAACATTTGCAACATAAACTAATGTTTGGTCGCCTCTGATATGACCATAAATGTCATTAACTTCCTTAAAGTTATCAAGATCAATCATCAAAAATACTGCATTTCCTTCAGGGTTGGAAGCAAAAAAATCATTTACCTTTGATTCAATTATTTTTCGAGTATAAAGTCCAGTAAGTCCATCTTTATTAACTGCAAGTTCTGCGGCAAGAGATTCTTTATTGCGTTGATGTTCTTGTTCAAGTTTTAAAATATTTGAATTTGTAATAACGTTTCGCACTCGATGTTTTAAAACAGTTTTATTAAACGGTTTTGCAACAAAATCATCAGCACCAATTGCAAGTGCACGTTCTTCAGAAGATTCTTCGGCAAAAGAAGTTACAATAACTGGAATATTTCTTGTTAATTCATTTTCTCTGATATGCTTTAATAATTGGTAGCCGTCCATAATCGGCATAAGAAGGTCAAGCATAATCACAGAAATACTTTTATAATTTTGTTGAATATATTCCCAAGCTTGTTGTCCATCAACGGCTTGGGCAATATCATAATTATTTTTAAAAAGGTTAACAATAATTTTTCTGCTTGCTTCAATATCATCAACAACTAACATTGTTCCTTTTGAAACTTGACTTGCTTTTGTAACAAAAACTTTTCTGTTGATTGAATGAATGCGAGAACTTTTAAGATGCATTTTTTTAACATCAGAAGAACTCATAAGTTTGAAAAAATCGTTTCGACTTAGAGGTCTTGAAAAATAATATCCTTGAACATAATCACATTCCATCGAATTTAAAATTTGTGCTTGCTCAAAAGTTTCGACGCCTTCTGCAACAACAGAAAGATTAAGCCACTTTGCAAGACTTATTACAAATCCGACAATTTCTTTTCCGTTAATTTTTTCAAGTTTACTGCGAACAAATTCAATATCAAGTTTAAGAACATCAATAGGAATTTCTGCAAGCAAATTAAGAGAAGAATATCCAGAGCCGAAATCGTCCATTTCAATTGGAAATCCTTTGTTATGAAGTTGTGTTACGGTTTTTATAATTTGTTCAGGATTTTCCGTATATGCATTTTCTGTAATTTCAAGGTGAAGAAATTTTCTGTCAAGTTTATATTTTTCACTTAGTTCAACAAGAATTGAAACAATATTTGGATTTAAAAGATCTGCACGCGAAACATTCATCGAAACTGCAAAAGGTTTATTTCCTTTAGAAATCCATTCGCTCATATCTTTACATACAGTTTCCCAAACAAACATATCAAGAAGCGTAATAAATCCATTTCGTTCAAACAATGGAACAAAAGATTCTGGCGTCATAAAACCAAGTTTAGAATTTTGCCAACGAACAAGTGCTTCTGCACCAACAATATCTTTTGTTGCAAGTTCATATTTAGGCTGATAGAAAATTTGAAACTCATTATTTTTAAGAGCGCTTTCCATCATATTTGTAATAGCAAGAGAATTGTGCATTTGCTGGCGAATTTCATCTTTGTAATATGCAACAATTTTTCCATATTTGCCTTTTATATTTTCTGTTGCAAGTTGCGCACGATCGCACATTGCGACAATCGAAATTTCTTTGTTGTGAATGTAATAAACTCCGCAACAAATTTTTACTTTAATTTTTACACCAATATTGGAAACATATTTGTTTATCGATTTTGTAAGTTTTTCAACTACATCATTGTAAGAAACAGATTTATGAGCAAGCAGAACAAAAAAATTGTCAGCGGTAAAACGTGCACAAATTGAATTTTGAGAAAAAGTTTCGTTGATTAATTCACCTAACTTGTAAAGAATTTTATCGCCAGTTACTATTCCATAAGAATCATTGAACATTTTAAACTGATCAATATCAAGACAAATAATATCAAATTCGTCATCTGAATGTTCAATAAAAATTTCTCTCGTTTCAGTTATAAAATATTGTTTGTTATGAAGTGGCGTAATATCATCTTTACTTACTTGACTTGCAACTTTTACCGCGTCCATCAATTCTATCGTATTAGAAAGTCTGTGTTTTATAATTTGTGGATTATAAGGTTTTGAAATAAAATCGTGAGCACCACACATTAGTGCTTTTTCTTCTTGCTCTTCTGAACCGATATGATTTGAAGCAATTATAGGAATTTTTGAATAATCAGAAGTTTCGTGAATTTGCTTTAGCAATTCGTAGCCGTCCATAATCTTCATATCAAGATCAATAATAATTGCAGCAATTTTTTTAAAATTGACTTTTAAAATCTTAATAACTTCTAGTCCTGTTGTAGCAAGAATAATTGAATATTCATCTTGTAGAATTTTTGCAAGAGCATTGCGGTTAATTTTATCTTCGTCTACGATTAGGACGACTTTGTTATTTATCATCTTTTTAAGCACCTATTTCTGTAATATCTGCTTTTAGTTGCTCCTCTTTTGCATAAACATTTAAAGCATCAAGCATATCGTCCATGTTTCCCATCATAAAACTTGGAAGATTATGTGCACTGTAATTAATTCGATGATCTGTTACCCGATCTTGCGGATAATTGTATGTTCTAATTTTTTCGGAACGATCACCATTTCCTACCATACTTTTTCTAACAGCGGAACGCTCTGCATCTTTTTTACTTTGTTCAAGATCAAAAAGTCTTGCTCTAAGAACTTGCCAGGCTTTTTCTTTGTTTTTAATTTGAGATTTTTGATCTTGCTGAATTACGACAAGACCTGAAGGAATATGAGTAAGACGAACAGCAGAATCAGTTGTGTTTACACATTGTCCGCCAGGTCCTCCAGCACGCATTACATCAACACGCACATCGTTAGGATTAATTTGAATGTCAACTTCATCAGCTTCTGGCAAAACAGCAACAGTTGCTGTCGAAGTTTGAAGTCGCCCTTGACTTTCTGTTTGAGGAACTCGCTGAACTCGATGAACGCCTGATTCCCAACGAAGAGTTCCATATACAAATTTTCCAGAAATGTTAGTTACGATTTTGTTAAAGCCACCAACTTCTGTTTCTTGCGCCTCCATAGTTTCTGTTTTCCAGCCTTTTCTTTCTGCAAGATGGCAATACATTTCCCAAAGGTCGCGAACAAATAAACTTGCTTCGTCACCACCGGCAGCAGAACGAATTTCAAGAATAATGTTTTTTTCATCAAGTGGATCTGGAGGAATAAGTTTTAATTTGATTTCGTCTTCTAGTTTTGGCTTTCGTTCTTCTAGTTCTTTAAGTTCTTCGCGAGCCATTTCTTTCATATCAGCGTCATCTTCTTCTGTAATGAGCACTTTTGCATCTTCAATTCCTGTGAGAACTTTTTTATATTCTTCATAAAGTTCACAAACTTCCAAAAGATAACCGTGTTCGCGCATTGTATCTTTATATTTTTTTTGATCTTTTACCAAATCGGGAGATTGAACTAAAACATTTATTTCTTTAAATCGTTTTTCGCATTGGTCAAGTTTTTTCAATAAATCCATAATGTCCCTATTGTAACGGAATAAATGAAAATTTTCAACAAACAAAAATCAACAAAAATTAAGGACAAACCTTGCAACATTAAAGTGATTCACTTTGCATCATTAAAGAAATTCACCTTGCATCATTAAAGAGATTCACCTTGCATCATTAAAGAAATTCACCTTGTAACGACTTTCAAGGAGAGAAAATAAACGTTGCAAGCAAAAAAAAGTGCCAATTGGTCAAATTACTGTTGGAACAACATCTAACAATTCAGAAAAAGTCTTAACTTCTGGAACTTTTTCATTAATTTTTCCAAAGCCATACGCCGCGTGAATAAACGGAAAACCCGCTTCGCAAGTAGAATCGTAATCACTTTGAATATCTCCGACATAAACTGCTTTATCAAGTTTATTTCGCTTTGCAATCAACGAAATATTTTTTCCCTTTGAAAGAAAATTGTTGCCATAACATTCAATGTCTTCGATAAGAGGATTTTCTTGTTTAATATCAAGTTGAAAAAAATGCAAAAACGCTTCGATATATCCTGCTTGGCAATTGCTTACAATATAAATATGATAACCTAGATTCTTAAGTTCTTGTAAAGTTTCAATTACATTTGGATACAATTTTCCACCATGCGCTCGAATATATTCAATTTCATAAACTTCGCACAATTTACGAAGTTTATCGCGTTCTTCACCTTTTTGCGTATAAGGAAATAATTGGTCGGCAATTACGTCCATTGTTTTGCCCATTATACTTTTTATGTCCGCTTCAGAAACTGATTTATCTAAATATCCTGCTTCGTGAATTTTTTCTGTCCAGGATTTTGCAACATTTTCTGCACTATCCCAGAGAGTTCCGTCCATATCAAAAATAATTCCTTTTTTCATAATTAGTTATCTTTCTCCCAAATTTTTATCCTTTATTCTTATCTTGAACATTTTTTAAAATGTGCTTTAGTCAAATTGTTTAATAATGAGGAGGTTTTCTATTTGGAATTTCTTCTTGATTATCTAAATCGCGAATTTTTTCTGCAAGCATTTTTGTTTCAAGTTCAAGGCGTTCTATCGTTTTTGCTTGTTCGACAACAACATCTTGAAGTTGTGCAACAAAATCTTCTGTGTACGAAAATTTAGTTTCGAGATTTATAAATCGTTCTTCAATTTCTTTTTCAATTTTGCTTTTGGAATTTTTGTTCATATTTCAATGCCTTATTGTTTATTGCGATTTTTCGAAACAGATTTTTTTTCTTGTTTTGTTTTAGTCTCATGCGAAGAAGTTTTTGAAGTTTTCGAAGTTTTCGACATTTGAGGAACTTTTGAAGTGCCAGAAGTTTTTGAAGTTTTCGACATTCGAGGAACTTTTGATGTGCCAGAAGTTTTTGAAAATTCAAAACTAGATTTGTCACCAAAATCAATTCCTG
>CAZOTD010000018.1:15330-18699 GCA_964582685.1 uncultured Treponema sp.
GTGCCAGAAGTTTTTGAAAATTCAAAACTAGATTTGTCACCAAAATCAATTCCTGCAAAATTAACATCAAGTTTGTTGTATGGAATTTTAATTTTTTCTTGATCAAACACTTTTTTAATTGTTATAAAAACTTCATTTTTTGTTGCAAGAAAATCTGAACTTGCAAACCAAACTGCAAGAGTAAGTTTAATTCGACTTTCATCAAATTTGTCAAACCAAGCAACAGCCGATGGTTCTTTTAAAACATATTTACACAAAGACGGAACTTTTTCTAAAGCCGAAAGTGCTTTTTGCATATCTGTGTCGTAACTCACAGAAACTTCGATACACATTCTGCGAATTGGAAAATATGAATTATTAATCATACTTGTATTAATAATTGAACTATTTGGAATACGAATAAGTTGATTATCAAGCGTATGAATTTGAACAGAAAGAAGTCCAATTACATCGACAATTCCAGTTTTATCTTCTACAGTAATAAGATCGCCAATCTTCATAGTTTTTTCTGCCAGAATAAAAATTCCACTAATAATGTTACTAAAAGAAGTTTGTGCTGCAAAAGCAATAGCAATTCCAGCAACTCCAGCCGCTCCCCAAATAGCAGAAAGTTTTACACCAAACAAATTAAGAACGCACATTATCAAAACAAAATCAAATAAATACTTTACGATTCGAACAATTAAAACAGATTTGTGTGCAGAAAGTTTTGTTGGTGGAGTGCGTTTTATCGCTCGTACAATCATTTTATAAACGAAATAAGCGACAAGAATTGCAACTACAGTTCCAATTACACGAAATAAATTGTCCCAACTGATAATTTTTTTTATAATTTCATTTTTCATTTTTTTCTCTTGTTTTTAGTTATTTTGACAAATCATTATGTTTACATAAATCTTGTATGATACATTCTTGACATTTTGGATTTCGTGCAGTACAAACATATCTTCCATGCAAAATCAGCCAATGATGTGCGTTTTGCATATATTTTTTCGGAATTCGTGAAATTAAACTTTGTTCAACTTCGATTGGCGTTGAACCTTGTGCCAAACCAATTTTTGGACAAATGCGCAAAAGATGAGTATCGACAGGCATTGTCGGTTGATTAAACACAACATTTAAAACAACATTTGCTGTTTTTCTTCCAACTCCGGGCAAAGTTTCAAGTTCTTCGCGAGTAGAAGGAATTTTTGAATCAAACTTTTCAATAAGCATTTTACTAAGTTCAATTATATGACGCGCTTTATTTTTGTAAAGTCCGATAGATTTAATATATGCAATCAGATTTTGCTCTCCAAGTGCAAGCATTTTTTTTGGCGTGTCGGCAATCTCAAATAAATCGCCAGTTGCATTGTTAACGCTTTTATCAGTTGCTTGTGCACTAAGAACGACAGCGACAAGCAATGTATATTCATTTTTATAAACAAGTTCTGATTTAGGTTCAGGATTGCTTTTTTTAAATCGTTCAAAAACGGTTTTGATTTCTTGATTTGATAAAAGCGTCATACAAAACTATTTAATTTCTTTTAAAATCGAATCAATTTTATCTGTTTGTTCCCAACTAAATTCCTTTTTGCCAAAATGGCCATAAGCGGCAGTTTGAGAATAAATCGGTTTTTTAAGATCAAGAGTTGAAATAATTCCAGATGGAGAACAGTCAAAAATTTTTGAAACCACTTTACTAAGGTTAGAATCGGGAACTTTTCCTGTTCCAAAAGTATCAACCATAATCGAAACTGGAAAAGGAACGCCAATTGCGTATGCTAATTGAACTTCGCAGCGCTCTGCAAGTTTTGCAGCAACAAGATTTTTTGCAATATAACGTGCCATATACGCTGCCGAACGATCAACTTTAGAAGGGTCTTTGCCAGAAAATGCACCGCCACCATGACGGCCCATTCCGCCATAAGTGTCAACAATAATTTTTCTACCAGTAAGTCCTGCATCACCTTGTGGTCCGCCAATTACAAATTTGCCGGTAGGATTAATAAAGAATTTTGTTTTATCATCAAGAAGTCCAGTTGAATCAAGGACAGGTTTTATAACTTTATTGATAATTTCATTTTCAATTTGTTCATGACTAATATCGGGATTATGTTGCTGAGAAACAACGATTGTATCAATTCTGATAGGTTTGTGTCCATTGTATTCAATTGTAACTTGACTTTTTGCATCAGGACGCATCCAAGCAAGAGTTCCATTTTTGCGAAGTTTTGCCGCTTCGCGAAGAATCTTGTGACTAAACATCACAGGTGCTGGCATTAATTCTTTAGTTTCGTTACAAGCAAATCCAAACATCATTCCTTGATCGCCGGCACCTTGCTGACCTTTGAATTTTCTAAGACCTTTGCCAACTACACCTTGATTAATGTCTGGTGATTGAGTATGCATTGCATTAAAAACAGCCATTGATTTATAA
This sequence comes from uncultured Treponema sp., assembly GCA_964582685.1. Taxonomy (GTDB): domain Bacteria; phylum Spirochaetota; class Spirochaetia; order Treponematales; family Treponemataceae; genus Treponema_D. The sequence goes on from CAZOTD010000018.1 coordinate 17,750, forward strand.
TCAAGTCCAAAGTCTGCGTTTGTATAACCGATTTTTTTTACTACATCACGAGCAATGTCTTGCACATTAAGTTCCTTAAAATTGCTCGAAAGTTCCCCACCAACAAGAACAAATCCTGTAGAAGTAAAACATTCACAAGCAACATGACTTTCAGAATCTTTAGCAAGACATGCATCAAGAACTGCATCTGAAATTTGATCACACACCTTATCTGGATGACCTTCACTTACTGATTCTGAGGTAAATAAATAATTTTTGTTGTCCATAAAGTCCCTTCCCTATCGGCTAAAAAACCTTGATATAAATTAATGTCCACTATGCAGACATGATGCTCAAGCGGATTTTTTTAAAATCTCTTGTTATTGCATTTATTCTATAGTATAATAATGTTAGTTTTTACGCAATCATTGTTTACGTCCTAATCATTAATTTATTGCACATTAATTTGTGCGGGAGTTAAATATGTTAAAAAAAACTTGGTCAAAAGACAAAAAGAAATGTACAGTTACATTTACTGTATCAAAAGAAGCAGCCAAAGACGCTAAAAAAATCAACATCGCTGGAGACTTTAACAGTTGGAGCAGTACAGAAACTCCTCTAAAGCAAGGAAAAGACGGCACATTCTCTGTAAAACTCACTCTTGATGCTGACCGCGAATATCAATTCCGTTATCTTATTGACGGTCACAAATGGGAAAACGATTGGAATGCAGACAAATACGTTCCAGCACCTTATTCAAATGCAGAAAATTCTGTTGTAATCACTACAGAATAATTCTTTTGTTATCTAAAATAAATCACGAAATCTTAACAAAGCCTTCATCATTTTGAGTTTTTTTTGAAGGCTTTGTTCTAAAAGTTTTATTTTTAACTTTCAATTTCAAGACACATCAAAAATCTAAAAACATATCTTGTGCCAAAAGCAAATTATAACAAACTATAAGCAATAGT
>CAZOTD010000019.1:0-18297 GCA_964582685.1 uncultured Treponema sp.
ATATTAAAAATAAATTGAAAACTATAAAAAAACACTTTTTTTTGTAACTTTTGTAATGTATAATGCTTTATTATAGTAAAATGAAGTTAAAAATAAAATCATTAACCTCCAGGAAAGTGGCAACTATTTCTTCTCGTAGTTGCCACTTTTTTTTATATTTTAAGCTTATTTAAACCAAATTTCACTACTAGCAAAATTCACTACTTGAACAAGTTTCCATTTTGTAACACAATTTATTAACTAACGGAAAAAATATGAAAGATTCATTTAAAGAATTTGCTTGCAATTCTTCAAATCAAAATTGGCAAAATTGCATTGAGCGTCAATCTCAACTTTATGCTCGCGGAAACGATATTCGCTCTGAATTTGAGCGTGATTATACACGACTTCTTCACAGTCAGGCTTATCGTAGATTAAAGCATAAAACTCAAGTTTTTTTTGCTCCACACAACGATCACATTTGTACACGCATGGAACATGTTCAACATGTTGCATCTGTAGCAAGCACTGTCGCAAAATATTTGGGACTTAATGCACAACTTACAATGGCAATCGCAACAGGACATGATATTGGACATGCACCTTTTGGGCATCACGGCGAAGATTGTCTTAATTCGTTATTAAGCCAAAAAGAAGGTTTGAATGCACCAAAAAAATTCTGGCACGAACGCAATAGTCTTTTTTTTGCAGATTATATTGAAACTCTTCCTGACCCAAATGGTTATCATAAAACTCTCGACCTTACTTATGCTGTTCGTGATGGTTTAATTTGTCATTGCGGAGAAATCGATCAGCAAGGAATAAAACCTCGCTGTGATAATTTAGATCTTTATTCTATAAAGCGACCTGGAATTATCCAGCCATATACTTGGGAAGGATGTGTCGTAAAGGTTGCTGATAAAATTGCATATCTTGGACGCGATCTTGAAGATGCACGTGCTTATCATATTCTTGATATGAGCGCATATCGACAACTTCGAGAAATTGTCGGTTCAACTTTAGGTTTTGTTAGTAAAGGAAAAAGTGCTTTTAGAAGTGGAAAAGCGGTAAACACAACAGTTTTGATTAATGATTTAATTGTTGATATGTGCCAGCAAAGTTCTCCAGAAAAAGGTCTTTGCTTTAGTGAAGAATATTTTAAATTCATACTTGAGTTGAAGAATTTTAGTTTTTCAAAAATTTATAGCCATTGGCGCCTTTTGGAATTTATGAACTTTGCAAAACTTGTAATCGAAACAATTTATCGCACTTTAATGCAAAGTCAAATGTATGCAGTGAATGGGCGAATAAGTTCCGCTTTGAAAAATTTTCCAAAGCTTTGTGTTGAATTCGAAAATTGGCTTGTAAAATATACAAATTATGCTCCATTAACGCAGCGTGATCGAAAGCATATTTTTCGATACGAAACAAAACAAGTTTTTGATATTTGTGAGCAAGAATCATTTGAAAAATGTGTAATTGAATTTATTTCTGGCATGACAGATCAGTTTGCAATTGAATGTTATGATGAAATTATTCAGTTTTAAATGTGAATATTTTTATATTTGATTGTGCTTTCAATTTTTTTTAAACGATATAAAAACAATAAAAACAATAGTCATTGAATTAATATTTTGTTTGAGATAAACTTAGTCTATGCAACATCAGATACGTCATTTAAGTAAAAAAAATTTTGGAAAAATACAAAATGCTATTAAAAATATAATTGAAGCACTTGGTGCAAACCTTTCTGAAGAAGATCTTTGTGATACGCCTTTTCGTGTTGCCCAAATGTATGACGAAATATTTGAAGGAATGCGTTATTCCGATGATGAAATTGCAAATATGTTTGGTCGCAGTTTTGAAGTTCCTTTGAATACAAATATGGTTTGTATCACAGACATCGATGCTTTTAGTTATTGTGAACATCATCTTGCTCTGATGTATAATATGAAAGTCAATGTTGCATATATTCCTTCTAAAAAAATAATTGGTTTAAGCAAAATTCCTCGCATCGTAGATTTAGTTTCAAAACGACTTCAATTACAAGAAAAAATGGGCAGTCAAATCGCTGACATCCTTTCTAAAATTCTCGAAACGCAAGATGTTATGGTTGTAATAAAAGGCGAACACGCTTGTGTAACAACTCGTGGAATTAGAAAACCTGGAACTATTACAACTACAATGTGTGTTCGCGGAAGATTTCAAACTGAAGAAAATCTTCGTCGTGATTTTTTATCCCAGATAAAATAACATAAAAAAATTGGAAGGCTCATTATTTTTTACTCTTATAAGTACATTTTTCAAACAAACAAAACAAAACAAAAAAAATCTTGAAATAAATTTTCTCATATTATAAAATCAAACTATGATTGCAGAAGAATATTACGCTGAAATTTATAAAAGGTTTGGTAATATTAAGCGTGCTAGAGGAATTTTTTTTTATACCGAAAAAGGTGAGCGAATTACAGATTTGTATTTAGAACAAGGTCGTGCAATTTTAGGCTGGGGAAATAATAACGGCACAAATGGAACTTCTGCTTTTCTTAAATTTAAAAATGTGATTAATCGTGGACTTACAGGCTCTTTTACAACCGATTTTTCTAAACAACTTGATTGCGCAGTTTCTAGTTTGCTTAATACAAATTGCAAAGCGTATATTTTTTCAACAAGTGAAAATCTTGAAAAAATTGCTCTTTCTATTTCAGACAAACTTGTTTCATATATTCCTTGGATTGGACTTGTTTGCGATAACGTTCCTGTTCAAGATTTTGAATGTGTAAAGATTATTCCTCCACTTCCTTTTGAAAATATTTATCTTCTTGCTGTTCGAAATGATATAACGACTTTATTTTTAAGTGAACGACATAGTGGTGCATTGTGTGCAGCAGTTTGCCGTTCAATTTATGATTTAATTTCTGAACTTGACAAACGGCAAGAAAAGAATTGGTTTTTGTATGATTCTTATTTGAAAAATTATTTTACAAGAAAAGGTCCTTATCTTTATCCAAAAATGAAAGAAGAAAATTATGATTCTTTTATAAAATATTGCCTTGATTGTAAATTTGCAATTAGCCCAGATTTTAATATTCCTTCAATTGTTCCATACGGTGCAGATAAAGGCATTTTCACTTTTTTTAAAAATAATGTCTGGAAAGAGTAGCAGGAAAAAACTATGAATCAAATTATAATGTGGTATGTAAAATTATTTCTTGGTGCAGTTATTTCGTTTCTTGCAATTTTTATTTGGTCTAAAAATCGCATAGGCGCTTGGTCGTGTTTTGTCGCAAGTGTTTTAATTTCGTATGTAAAAATAATTTTTGAAATGATGGAAGAATTTGGAATTATCAATTTTGACAATTTTGTTATTGACGGAATTCCTATAATAAATTTATGTTTGGTTATAATTCCTTTAATTTTATTAATAATTTCTTTAATTCTTTTTTTAAGAGAACAATCTTAATTCATAAAAAAACGAAAAATAGAAGTGCATAAAAATATCATAAAAGTATCTTTAGTTGAAAATCGTAATGTTTTGCGTTATAGTAAATCAGTTTGTGTTTTAATTGCAAATTATGATCCATTAGCTCATCTGGATAGAGCGGTCGCCTCCTAAGCGACAGGTAGTGCGTTCGAATCGCATATGGGTCAAAAATAAAAAAAGGAGTTTTACAAATTTTTTAGTGTTTTGTTGTAATACAATGAATAAATTCTGCGTTAATATTTTGGCAAAGCATTTTAAATATATTCTGCAAGTTTATAAACATCTTCCACGCCAGAAACAAGAATTCCTCCCATTCCAATTTCTAGTGCAAGACTTAAATCAATGTCAAATCTATCACCAATGCTTAAACATTCATTGATTGTTGCGTTTGTTTTTTGTGCGGCAAGTGAAAGGATTTCTATGCTTGGCTTTGATTTGTGGCAAGTGTCAAGGCCAATGATTTGAGGAATAAGTTTTTCAATTCCGATTGTTGCGAGAGTTTTAAAAGCTGGTAAGACAGGATTATTTGTTACGGCAATCATATTGTATTTTTTTGAAAAGATTGTAAGAACTTTGATTAATTTTTCATCGCGGTTAAGAAATTTTTCTGGCTCTAAAAGTTGTTCACGCCATTGAATGCTTTCTTCAATTGGAATTCCAAAATAGGTTAGTGTATTTCCTAGACTAATTTTTTTGCCACTATGCGTTTTGCTATATTCAATTCTAAAATTTTCTATCATCGTTCTGATTTCTTCAACCGTTGTTTGCCGCAATTTTGCAAAATGTCGCAGTTGAACATCTACTTGCTCAAAGGCATATTTATCATTTGTATACAAAGTTGAATCAATATCAAAAATGATTGTTTTGAGATTTTTTGGAATTTTGTAGATTTTCATATTTATGCCTTTTTAGTTTGTGGAACAAAAACTTGTTCTTGAATTACAATTTTTTTTGCTGCATCTTGAATTGAATTATAAAGTCCAAGTCCGTAAGACGCAAGCACTGCGTCTCCAATTAATTCACTATCAGGAACTTTTGTAGTTGCAAAATTATAATTTGAAAAATTTGCTTTGTATTGCAACCATATTTTGCTTTTTGCTTGACCGCCTGTAACCATAACAGTTTTATCAATAGGAATTTTATTTTCTTTTGCAAGCGTTATAATTGTTTTTAGCCCATCGCGTGAAAATTGTGCAACTTCATTTAAAACTTTCAAACCATTTTCATCTTTTTGTTCAAGGCAAAAATTTATATATTCTTCAAATGAAAGTTGAATTTTATTTTTCCTTTCGAAATTTAATTTGCAATCAGAAATTTTTTTTCCACTTGTGTTTGATAAAATTGACGCATTCCATAAATTTGAAATTATAGAAGGTAAAGTTCTTATTCCTTGTGCAAATACAGGTTTGTTCGTGCACCAATTAATACCTTCGCTTGAACCTGCTCTGTTGCAGATTTTTCCAGGAGTTAATGTGTTCGTTCCGATTAAAGCAACTATAAAATCTGGACCGCCTGCAATTATTTTTGCATTCGGCGAGATTTTTAATTTTTTTGCAACTTCCATTTTTATAAAACCACAATCAAAACCGGGATTGACAAATTTTCCAAAATGAGATGGATTTGCACCAATTGATTTTAATGACTCTTGTGTCCAATAAGTATTTTGGTAACGACTTTCTGGTAAAATTGTTATAAAGGAATTTGAAAGGCACCAGATTAAATATTCGGGACCTGAAAATATTTTTTGACTTTCAAACTTTGATTTGTAAAGATTTTTAAAAGATACAATACGTGGCAAAAAAAGTGAAGCTTGAAATTCTTGAGGAATTTTGGGCACAAATGCAAGTTGTTCATTCCAAAGCAATGTTGTTCCATCTTCACTTACAATTGTTGGTCCATTTCCAGAAATACAAATTGCGTCGCAATTAAGATTTTCATTTATGTCAAGTGATTTTCTTATTTGAAGCACGGCTTGACTAAATGCATCGCCCCATTGTTTTGAGATTGACAAAGACTTGTCAGTTTTAAATTCAATTTGAGAAAAGGACAGCACTTGTCCTGATTGAGAAACAAGTGCTGCTTTAAGAGATGTTGTTCCAATGTCTGCACAAAGGAAATTATACTTCGTCATCATCTGGGGTTGTGTCGTGTTTTACAAGTTTTTCAATTATATTGCGATTGTCGAGTAAGTCGCTTAACGATTGATTATGATGAACACGAGTAATTACATTTGCAAAAAGGCCTGAAACATTTGTACTGATATACCATTCTTTTGAAAGAAGATTTTCGTGATAGACAGCATTTGTTCCAATAATTCTATAGAATAGACCTTCTTTGTATGCTTCGTCAAAAAGTTCGATTGCGTTGCCTGTAAAAAATGGAAGACTGATTGCACAAATAACTTTTGTTGCACCTTGTTCTTTTAGGAATTTCATCGCTTTAAGAAGAGTTCCTCCAGTTCCAAGCATATCGTCTGCTAAGAACGCAACTTTGTTTCGAACATCTCCAAGAAGTTTAATTGCTTTGATATTAGTCGTGTTTGCATTTTGCGTTACGACTGAATAATCTCTTTCTTTGTAAATCATTGCAAGTGGAAGTTTAAGTCCAGATGCATAAAACTTATTTCTATCAATTGCGCCAGTATCTGGAGAAACTACAACTAAATCTTCTGTTTGGCCAGTAAGATCGACAATTTTTGTAAGTTCTCGAATAATCTGATAACTTGCATGAAGATTTTCAAGCGCAAGAGAATTGAATGCATTAACAATTTCGCGAGAGTGAATGTCGAGCGTAATAATTCTTTTTACGCCGAGCATTTCATAAATATGTCCAAGCATAGATGCTGTAAGACCTTCGCGTCCTTTTTTCTTGTGTTGTCGGCTGTAAGGATAAACAGGTAAAACAAGTGTAACACTTTCTGCACCTGCTTGACGAACTGCATCAATTGTTACAAGTAATGACATTACATGATCGTTGACAGAAAGTGCAAGTTTGTTTTTCCCGTCATTCAACGAAAGAACTTCATGATTTTCAACATCTTGAAAAATGAATACATCTTTTCCTCGAATACATTGATTAAGTTCAGTTTTAAATTCACCGTTCATAAAGTAAGTGAATTTTGCGTCAACCTTGAAAACTGGAGGGCGGTATTTATCAGTTGCTCCTCGCATTGCAACATCTGAAGTGTTAATGTCGCTTTCAAAATTGATTTGCTTAATTAATTCATTTTTATCAACTGAATAACGTTTAGAAATAACATCGTTTTTAAGTGTAAAGCGATGTTTGTACATATGTCGAAGATGTGTTATAACTTCATCAGCAAATGCTTCTCCACCCGGACAGGCAACTATTGCTAGATTTGTTGGTTCAGAATATGGCATTATTCTTACCCCTTGTAATAAGAAAGAATTGTAATAGACAAAAGGTGTCGCATTACCTATTACATGCTACAGCCATGCTTTTACGAGCAACTGGAATGCAGTCATCGCTATAATATCATTAAATAGCGTCTAGGTCAACGAAATCCAAAATGTATAACACTAGATATAACTATTTTTTGTGCTATAATATGAATATGAAACTTACGATTATGGGTTCTGGAACAAGTCATGGCGTTCCAGTTATTGCTTGCGAATGTGCGGTATGTAAATCAAAAGACCCGCATAATCAGCGTTATCGTGCAAGTGCCTTTGTTACAGATGGCAAAACGAATATTGTAATTGATGTTGGTCCAGAATTTCGATTGCAAGCAGTTAGACAAAATATAAAGACGCTTGATGCAGTTCTATTAACTCATGGGCATGCAGATCATTTTCACGGACTTGATGATATTCGGATATTTTCGTGTACAAAGCAAAATGGAACTTGGCACAAACAGACAACTTTTTGGAATTCTGTTTTTAATCGACATGGTGATGGACTTAAAATTTTTGCAGACCATCACGCACGAAAGGCAATTTTTAAGCATTTTGATTATATATTTAAGAAAACTCAAAACGGTGGCGGAAAACCTCGCATTGATTTATGGAACATCGAAGAATTCACTGAAAAAAATCCTCTTAAAATTGGAAAGATGAAAATTATTCCGATTCCGATGATGCATGGAATTTTGTCGACTACAGGTTATCTTTTTTGCCAACCTGATGATTCTGGTATAATTCATTCGATTGCATATCTTACAGATTTGAATTATATAAGCGATAAATCGATTGAAATTATAAATCGTAACAAAGGAATTCTTGAACATGCAGTAATTGATGGACTTCGAGTTCGTCCTCATTCTACGCATTTTTGTTTTGACGAAACAATGGCATGTGCACAAAAAATATTGCCACGACACACTTGGTTCACACACATAACTCATGATTTAAGCCATGATGATGTGCAAAAATATATAAATGAAAATATTGCAAAATTCCCACAGTTAGAAAAAATTGTAAAAAAAGGCGGTTCTGTAAGTCCGTCTTATGATACATTAGAATTGAATTATTAATGCTAAATCTTTCTATTGACATAAAAATTAGTTTTAGATAAGATAAAAAAACTTATTTAGCAAATTATTAAGGAAGGTGAAATATATGTCTAGAACTTGTGATGTTTGCGGAAAATCGCCAATGTACGGAAATAAAGTTAGTAAGACTTACAATCATACAAAACGCACTTGGCGTCCTAACTTGCTTAAAGTTAAAACAGTACTTAGTGGAAGAACAATGACTCTCAATGTTTGTACTCGTTGTTTGCGAAGTGGCTTTGTAGAAAAGAAAGTTCGTGTTCCAAAAGAAACTCCAGTTGCTGCAAATTAATTTCTTGTCTTATGTGCAGTCAAAAGATGAGCCTGTCCATTTTGAAGTTTTCTTCATTTCGGACAGGTTTTTTTATGCATTTGTGGATGCACTGTTACAAAGATTGTTCTTCAACTGTGTAGAATTACAATATATAATTATTACAATCGATAAAATATTTTTATGACATAAAGCGCATACATTATTTTCCATAAGTTTTTTCAATTTCTAGAATTTGGTCACGAATAATTGCTGCTTGTTCATATTCCATATTGTCGGCAAAGTTTTCCATTTCTTTTTTGAGAGTTGCAAGAAGTTTTTTTCGCTGTGCTGGAACAAATAAATTTGTATTTTTCTTCAAAGCTGCCAATTCTATTTCGACTTGTTCTTCTGCGTCTTTTGTCTGTCGTTCAAGAATATTTTCAACAGCTTTTTTTACAGTTTTTGGTGTAATTCCATGTTCAGCATTGTATGCTTCTTGAATTTTTCGACGACGTTTAGTTTCGTTGATTGCTTCTTCCATTGCTTCACTTTTTCTATCTGCATACATCACGACTTTTCCATCTGCGTTTCTTGCTGCTCGACCAATAATTTGAATTAAACTTGTTGCAGAGCGAAGAAATCCAATTTTGTCTGCATCAAGTAATGCAATGAATGAAACTTCTGGCAAGTCGATTCCTTCGCGAAGAAGGTTAATTCCGATAAGAACATCAATTTCTCCAGCACGAAGACTTTTTAGAATCTCTACGCGCTCAAATGTGTCGATTTCGGAATGAATATATTTTACTTTTAAATTAAGTCCTGCAAGATATTCTGTTAAATCTTCCGCCATTTTTTTTGTCAAAGTAAGAATTAAAGAACGTTCGCCTTTTTCAATTCTTGTTTGAACTTCTTTGTAAATATCTTGCATTTGTCCTTCGCTTGGGCGTACTTCTACGATTGGATCTAAAAGTCCTGTCGGTCTGATTATTTGTTCTACAACTTGAGAACTTTGTTTGATTTCTTCTTTGCGCGGAGTTGCAGTTACATAAATTACTTGATTAAGTTTTTTTTCAAATTCATCAAACTTGAGTGGACGATTATCTAATGCACTTGGAAGTCTAAATCCAAAATCAATTAAGTTTTGTTTTCTGCTTCTGTCGCCTTCGTACATCGCACCAATTTGTGGAACGCTGACATGCGCTTCGTCGATAAGACATAAAAAGTCATCAGGAAAAAAGTGCAAAAGTGTTGCAGGCGGTTGACCTTTTTGACGTCCCGATATTGGTCCAGAATAATTTTCGATTCCAGAACAATATCCCATTTCTTTCATCATTTCTAAATCATAAGTTGTTCGTGTTTTTAATCTTTGTGCTTCTAAAATTTTTCCTTGCAAGTGAAGTTGTTCAACTCGTTCTTCCATTTCTTGTCGAATTCGTTCAGTTGCAGATAAAAGCATTTCGTGAGGAACAACAAAATGTTTTGCTGGATAAATTACAGTTTCTTCAAGTTCTTCTATAGTTTCGCCAGAGATAACATTGAATCGTCGGATACGACAAACTTCTTCCCAGTCAAGTTCAATTTTATATGCTTCGTCTGTTTCCATATAAGCCGGAAAAACTTCAATAACATCTCCTTTTATTCGAAAAGTTCCACGTTCTAAAACCATATCATTTCTGGAATATTGAAGCGAAACTAATTGTTTTGAAAATTCCGTCATATCAAGTTGCTGTGTTTTTTCAATTCTGACACTCATATCTTTGTAAATATCAGGCATTCCTAAACCATAAATGCAAGAAACTGTAGCAACAACAATTACATCTCGACGTTCCATAAGGCTGTAAGTTGCAGAAAGCCGCATGCGATCAATTTCATCATTTACCGAAGCGTCTTTTTCTATATAAAGGTCGCGTGCGGGAATATACGCTTCTGGCTGATAATAGTCGTAGTAAGAAACAAAATATTCTACAGCGTTTTCTGGAAAGAATGTTTTAAATTCTTTATATAGTTGGGCAGACAAAGTTTTGTTGTGACTGATAACCAAAGTAGGTCGTTGAACTTTTTCAATGATTTTTGCCATTGTAAAAGTTTTTCCACTTCCTGTAACGCCTTTGAGAGTTTGGTATCTATCACCACGCAAAAAGCCTTGTGCAAGTTTTTCTATTGCTTGTGGTTGATCGCCTGATGGTTCATAATCTGAATGAACAATAAATTTTTTCATTGATGCCTCTATATGATAATATATAAAATTATTCTATACAAAGCAAAAAACTTAAAAAGATGTTTTGCTTTTGTCGCTTACTCTTTTTTCAATTCAATATATCGTGTGCAAATGTTTTTTTTATTTTAATTAGTTTTATTTAAGTTTCAAGATGAATATATACCAAGTTGATATACAGCACAAAATGTGGAATTGACTAAAAGTGTGTAATGCATTAAAAAGAATAACTTATGAATAATATCTTAGCTTCTAAAAAGTACATCAGTCCATTATTAAAACTTGCTTTGCCGATTATGATAAGCAATATTATTTCTCAAGTTCAAATGCTTATTGACAGATTATTTCTTGCAAGGCTTGGCGATATTTATATGAGTGCTCTTAGTAATATTAGTTCTCCAATGTGGACAACGATGTCATTTGTTTTTTCACTTTCAACTGGAGCGTCGATTATTATTAGTCAGTCAATTGGTTCTGGCGACAAAAGAAAAGTTGCAGATTATGCAGGTGCATTATGGAAATGGCATAATCTTTTTGGAATTGGACTTTTTCTTTTATGGTTTTTTTGTTCAGAATTAATTTTTAAAGGAATGGGTGTTTCTCAAAATGTAATGCCGATGTGTCTTTCTTATTCGCGAATTTATTCTCCTGTATTTCTTGTAATGCCAATTGGAGTTTCTTGTCTTGTAACTCTTCAAACTTCCAATTATACAAAACCTCTTGTTTATCAAGGAATTATTCGTTCTGGTCTTAATATAATTCTTGATTGGCTTTTGATTTTTGGAAATCTCGGTTTTCCAAAGATGGGAATTGCAGGGGCTGCTCTTGCGACAACAATCGCCGAAATAACTGGCGGACTTGTTCTTTTAATTTTTTGCATTATTAAAAAAGGAATTGCCACAATGCCAAGTTTTTCGCAAATTCTTCATGCCCCTTTTTCTTGTTATGTAATAGGTTGTAAATTGGGTATCAATACTGCACTTGAAGATTTTCTTTGGAATTTTGGAAATCTTTTATTAATCAGAATTCTTAATTCAATTAACGAAATGGCAGCCGGAATTTATTCTGTCGTTTTTTCAGTGGAAATTCTTGCAGTCGTTTTAATTGGTGCACTAGGAAATGGAACAATGACATTAACAGGCGAAGCCACAGGAAAAAAAGATAGCTCGCAATTTTCTGGAATTACTAGTATCGCATATTTAATGAGTTGTGTAATTTGTATAATTACTTTTGTGCTTTGTATTTCCATTCCAGAAAAACTTTTAGGCTTATTTATAAGCGATAAAAGTTTGATTTCTGATTCTGTAATTTTTATGTGGCTTATGGCAATAAATCTTTTTGGCAAATCGGCAAATGTCATTTTTGGAAATGCAATTCGTGGTTACGGAAATCCACAATGGATGTTTTTAACTCAAGTTTTTGGAACAATATTTGTTGTTGCTTTGGCAGTTTTGTGCGTAAACATTTTTGGTCTTGGAATTATCGGTGTGTTCATTGCAGTTTTGTCAGATGAATTTCTTCGTGGAATTGTTAACTTTTGTAAATTCTTATCAATTAGAAAACTTGACAAAGTTGTAATAAAATAATTTTCTTGCATTTCAATATTGATTTTTAAAAAAAACAGATTTTCCAAAAAACTTTTATACTTTCAATATAATAGAATTCAGATTATAATATATTCATGCACAAAAAAAATCTTTCTCAAACAATTTCCGAATTTTCAAAAAAACTTTTGCGTTTTAATAATGCAGAAAAACAAGAATTGGAATTGCCAAAATCATCTGAACAAATTCTTCAAACAAAAATTAATGATTTTGAATTAGAAAGAAAAGAGCGTATTTTAAAACAGATTAATGCATATTTAAATCCTATAAATCAAGAACTTGAAGACGATGAAAATTATTTATTAGAAGCATATAATCTTTTTAAAAAAGCATTTGAATTGAACGAAAATTCACAACAACCAGAAACAAAACTTGCAAGCCTTAAAATTAAAAGTCCATTATGTCAAAAACAAGAATATTCTTCTGGAAATGATTTTTCTTTTTTGCGAATTTGGTTTGTTCATCAAAATCCAAGTGCGGATTTTATTCCTACATTTATTTTTGAAAATGAAAAAAAATATCTGGAATTTATTCCTTTTGACGAATATGAATTTTCCCGTCTTGAAAAGGAAATCTTGCAAGTGCTTTCTTAAACTTCTGTTCTGCCTCTAAAACTTCTTGCAAGAGTAAGTTTGTCAGCGTATTCTAAGTCGCCACCAACTGGAAGCCCAGAAGCAAGTCTTGTAACTTTTATTCCTGCCGCTGCCACAATCATACGCTGAAGATACAAAGCAGTTGTGTCGCCCTCTACTGTTGGATTTGTTGCAATAATTACTTCTTTTATAGTTTTGTCAGAAAGTCTTTTTAGTAACGATTGAATATTGAGTTGGTCAGGACCTATTCCGTCAAGCGGAGAAATTACACCTCCGAGAACATGAAATAATCCTGTGTATTCGTGCGAGTTTTCAATTGTCGAAACATCTTGTGGCTGTTCAACGACACAAATTATTGATCTGTCCCTAAGAGAATCTGTGCAAATAGGACAAGGGTCGTTTTCTGTCCAAGTTCCACATATTGAACAAGGTTTAATTTTTTCTTGCAAAGAAGATAATTGTGATGCAAATGTTTTTACATAATTTGAATCTGCTTTAAGAATGTAATTTACAAGTCTGCCAGCACTTTTTTTTCCAATGCCTGGAAGTCGAGCAAAACTTTCTGTTAAATCGTCAATAGCATTCATAATTGTTCCTATTTTTTATGAAAATATCTATCAATTACATTCCTGGAATATTCATTCCGTCAAGAAGTGGACCATATTTACTTTTGATTGCTTCTTGAATTTTTGACATCGCATCATGGTGAGCGGCAACAATTAAATCTTGCAACATTTGTGTATCGCGCGGATCGACACAAATTGGATCAAGACGAACAGAAATAATTTCAAACTTTCCGTTGATTGTTATGTTTACGATGTTCCCGCCAGCACTTCCGGTTGCAGTAAGTTGTTTTAATTCTTCTTGCATTGTTCCCAAATGTTCTTTCATCTGTTGAATATTTTTTAACATATCAAAAGGATTCATGTTTGTCCTCCAATAATCGAACCTTTAAAAGTTCTTGCTATAATATTTACGATTTCTGGAATTTTAATTTCTACAGGATTTTTGTTTGGCTCAAGAAATGAAAGATTAAAGGAAACCTTTTCACCAAGCAAGTTTGAAATATGTTGTGCAATATCTTGCGTGCGAGCGTTAAGTTGATTAAATTCAAACAAGGAATCAATTTTAGTTTCTACTGTGTTTCCATTTAAAATCCAAGGAGTTGTGTGCATCAGACTTGCACTGATAAATGCATCATCAATCGAAGTCGAAGCAATAACTTTTGCTTTTATGTTTTCCATCGAAATTCCGTCAAAGTTTTGTAAAGTTTGAATCGGTTTTTTATTTTCTTGAAAAGTGCTTGTTGTGTCCGAGTTTGAATCAAAATTTCCAAATGAGTTTTGTTCAAAATCTGGAACAACTTCAAATGGAGGAATTGGTTGTGAATATTCATCTGCTGCCTCTGTATTGTTAGGCGGCAGGGCTCCGCCATTATAAAAAGGGGACGAATTATTCTCAGTTTCTGGTGGCGACGAATTTTTTTGCTCGCTATTTTGTAGTGCGCTGAATGTCGGAACTTTAGATTTTTTTTGTTCTAGGTTTTGTTCAGATTTTTTGTTTAATTCCGTTTCTTCATTATTAAGCAAAAGTGTTCTTGCATTGTCGATAGCTTTTTTTATTTCTGCTGGACTTACATATTCTTTGAGCCAACAAAGTTTACTGAAAATCAATTCAATTTCATATCGAGGCGAAAGTGAATATCTTATGTCGCGATATAAATTTAGAAAAAGAGAAAGTCCTCTTTCAAGTTGAACAGAATTCCAAGCGTCAAGAACTTTTTTGCTATATCGCTCGGCGGCTTGTCCCAAAAGAGATTCTTTTGTAATTCCACTTTTAATGAGAAGAAGACTTCTAAGATAATCGGCACTATTTGTAATAAGTTGCTCAATCGAAATTCCAGATTGAAGAAATGAATCAAGTTTTTCTGTAACATTTGCTGCATTTGCATTTACGCAATCTTCAAAAAGTTCATTGAGGCGTTCTGTTCCAACAAGACCAAGTTTGTCTCGAATTTTTTCATAAGTAATGTGTCCATCACTGAATGCAGCTACTTGATCGAACAAAGTGTAGGCATCGCGCATTGAACCAGTTGATTCTCGGGCAATCCAATAAAGTGCTTCATCGTCCGCAGTTATTCCAATGTCATTACACGCTTGAGCAAGTTGTTCTTTGACTTTGTCTATTGAAACGAGCCTAAAGTTAAATTGTTGACATCGACTTTTTATAGTTGCTGGCACTTTTTGAAGTTCTGTTGTTGCAAAAATAAAAATGGCATAAGGCGGCGGTTCTTCAATTGTTTTTAAAAGTGCATTGAACGCTTGCGTCGAAATCATGTGAACTTCGTCGATAATGTAGATTTTGTAGCGACAAGAGTTTGGAGGAAATTTTACTTCTTCGATAACTTGTCGAGCATCGTTAATTCCTGTGTTAGATGCACCATCGATTTCTATTACATCAAGGCATGAACCTTTTGTAATTTCCTGACAAATGGAACAAGTGCAACACGGTGAATCAGTTGGACCGTTTTGACAATTTAATGCCTTTGCAAGAATACGAGCAGTAGATGTTTTTCCACAACCTCTAGGTCCTGTAAAAAGATATGCGTGAGCAATTTTTCCTGTCTTAATTGAATTTTTTAATGTCGCCGCAACAAATTCCTGACCAATAAGATCATCAAAAGTTTTTGGGCGCCGTCTTGTCGCTGTTACTTCGTATGCCATAAAAATAATAATAACGAAAAATGTATCTGTCGACAAGCATTATAAATTATAAGTTTTTTAAAGTTAGAATGCGTTACGGCACTTTGCACCGTCGGGATTAAAGTATTTTTTTTTAATGTTAGAATCCTAATGTTTCGCCAACTAAAATAACTTTAATTCTGTCAGGAACTCTCGACATTCTTGTAATTACAAATTGACAACAAATACTATCAGTATAACAATTTGCACATTTTCCTGTTGTTGCACAAGGCGTTTGACAGTCAAGTCTTACACAATTTGGCGGAGTTGCAAAATTTCTAATTCTGTCGAATGCATTATCAAGGTTTGCGACAACTTTATTCATTCCTGCAATTACAATAACATTTTCTGGTCCGCAAATAAGATTACTTACGCGATTTCCAAAACCGTCAATGTTCACAAGTTCGCCGTCGAGAGTAATGGCGTTTGTACTCATCAGAAAAAAATCTGCATTTACAAGTTTTGCTTTAAGTTCCTTGACTTCTTGTTCTGTCTTATAATTTTCGCGAATAAGCAAAACGTGACCAGCATTTTTTACAGAATCTTTAAATCCATTTTCATCGAGTGTCATAGAACCGCCGTAGCCAACAGTTTTTGGTTCTTTTCCTATAAGTTCAAGCATTTTGATTTTTGCTTCTTGAACATTTTTGCAATAATAACCTTGCATTTTTCGAGTGTTAAGTTTTTTGATTATCGAAGTTGCTTGATTTTCATAAAAAATTTCTTTTGGTGTTTGCATATCAACCTCCAATTTAAGTAAAACTTATATATAATTTTAAAATGTAAAGTAACTTTATATTAGGAAATAACAGTTTCGAGAGCGAGTTTAATCATATTGTTAAAAGTTAATTGTCTTTCTTCGGCAGTTGATTCTTCGCCTGTAAGAATTTGATTGCTTACTGTAAAAATTGAAAGTGCTTTTCGTTTATATTGTGCTGCAAGAGTGAAAAGTTCTGCACTTTCCATTTCGATTCCGAGCGCGCCCCATTCTTTCCATAACTTCCAAGTTTCATTTTTATCATAAAATAAATCACTCGAAACAACTGGACCGACCTTTGCATTAATTCCAATTTCTTTTGATTTGTTAAAAGCAGTAAAAAGCATTTCAAAATCGGGAACTGGCGCAAAGTGAAGATTGCCAAAACGCTGATTTATAAGCGAAGAATCTGAAAACGCCGCATTTGCAATAATTGTATCGCGGACTTTTAGATTTTCTTGAATAGCACCAATTGTGCCGACGCGAATGATTTTTTCAACATCGTAAAATTGATATAACTCATTTACATAAATCGAAAGAGAAGGCATTCCCATTCCAGAACCTTGAACAGAAACTTTTTTACCTTTGTAAGTTCCTGTAAAACCATACATTCCTCTAACTTCATTATAGCAAACGGAATTTTCGAGAAAAGTTTCTGCAATATATTTTGCCCTTAATGGATCGCCTGGCAAAAGAACGCCTTTTGCGATTGCGCCTTCTGGCGCATTAATATGTGTACTCATATTTTATTTTTGTTCAGAAGGTTTTTTCATCGCTTCGGCAACTGCTGCTTCCATTCTTGCTTTTGCTTTTTCCATATCATTAACCATGTGAATTGGTTGCCCTGTTGCATCAAGCGCATCTCGCCAAAGTGCACCTTCTGGATCAACAGCATTTCTGTGTTGTGTTACCATTTTGATAGGAAGATGAACAAATTTGTCATGAACAAGTCCAATTACACATTTTGTTTTTCCTGCCATTGCCGCATGAACTGCATTGTTTCCAAGTCGTTCACAGTAAATTGAATCAGCAGCAGTTGTAACAGAAGCACGAACTTGATATGAAGGATCGATGTATTTAAGATTTATTTCGATATTCTTTTCTTTAAAATATTTTTCAATTTCTGTTTTAAGGAAAATTCCAATATCGGCAAGTTTTTTATTTCCCGAAGCATCTGTTGAACCTGTTGAAGTAAGAAGATCTTGACCAGCACCTTCTGATACAACGATAACAGCATGTCCGCGTTTTGCAAGGCGTCGTTCAAGACAAGCAAGAAAACCTCTTTCGCCTTCCATTTCAAATGGAACTTCAGGAATAAGACAGAAATTTGTCTCGTGAGAAGCAAGTGCCGCTTCTGTTGCAATAAAGCCAGCTTCTCTTCCCATTATTTTTACAAGACCAATTCCGTTAATTTGAGAAGACGCTTCCATGTGAACGGCGGCAACAGCTTCTTTTGCACGTTGAACTGCAGTTTCAAAACCAAATGAGCGGTCAATGAACATAAGGTCGTTATCAACAGTTTTTGGAACTCCAACAACTGCACATTTTAAGCCACGTTTTTCAACTTCGCATGCAATGTCGTAAGAACCTCTTTGAGTTCCATCTCCACCAATAATGAACAACATATTAATTCCATCTCGTTCAAGACAATCAACAATTTCTTTTACGCGTTGTCCGCCACCACGACTTGTTCCAAGATAAGTTCCACCAATTTTGTGAATTTCGTCAATTAAATAACGGTCAAGTTCAATTGGTTCATAACCTTCTTCTGCAAAAAAACCATGAAAACCAAATCTATAACCTTTTACAGTTTTTACGCCATAACGAGTATTAAGACAACGCACAATTGCCCGAATTACATCATTTAATCCAGGACAAAGTCCGCCACAAGTACAAATTCCAGCTTTTGCATGGCTTGGATCAAAGAATATTTTTTCGCGAGGTCCTGCTTTTTGCATTAAATTTGAAGAGTCAAGAACAATAGGTTTAGTTGTATCATAAACATTTACTTGATTAATTACATAAGAATTATCACTTACATAATTTGCTGTCATATCACCAAGAACGGTTGAAAGTTTAATTGGAGATTCAATTGTGCAAGGTCCTAATGTATCGATTGTAAAATCTAAAATATCGTTTTCCATAGAAAACTCCTATAAAA
>CAZOTD010000020.1:0-17319 GCA_964582685.1 uncultured Treponema sp.
GAAATGTGTCAAGGAAAATAAATATCTTGACAAATTTATTATTACTTTATATTTTAAGTAAGATTAAAAACTTAAATAGTGCACAAATTTGTGCAAGTTTGGAGGAAATATGGAAAAAACTATCGCCTTAATTCCCGGAGATGGAATTGGACCTGATGTGGTTGCCGAAGCGGTCAATGTTCTCGACGCAGTTGCTACAAAGTTCTCTCATAAATGGAATTACACAAATGTAATCGCTGGCGGTTGTGCAATTGACAAATTTGGTCAGCCACTTCCTCAAGAGCAACTTGATATATGTCTAAAATCAGATGCTGCTTTGCTTGGTGCAGTTGGCGGTCCAAAATGGGATAATCTTCCTTCAGAAATTCGCCCAGAAAAAGCATTGCTTGGTTTGCGTGGCGGAATGAAAGTTTTTGCAAATCTTCGTCCAGCGGTGATGTTCAAACAGTTAAAAGATGCGTGTCCGCTCAAAGATGAAATTGTTGGCGAAGGACTTGATATTCTCATTGTTCGTGAATTGACTGGTGGAATCTATTTTGGAGAAAGAGGAACTAGTGAAGACGGAAATACTGCTTGGGACACAGAAAAATATACTCGCCCAGAAATTGAACGCATTGTTAGACTTGGTTTTGAATATGCAATGAATCGTCAGAAAAGACTTTGTGTAGTTGATAAAGCAAATATTCTTAATTCTTCGCAATTATGGCGTCGCGTTGCAGAAGATGTAAAAAAAGATTATCCAGAAGTTCAACTTTCGTATCTTTATATTGATAACGCTTCAATGCAATTAGTTCGAAATCCAAAACAATTTGATGTTATTGCAACAAGCAATATGTTTGGAGATATTCTTTCTGACGAAGCGTCGCAAATTACAGGTTCAATCGGAATGTTGGCTTCTGCTTCAATTGGAGATGGAACTGGTCCTGGATTATATGAACCGATTCACGGCTCGGCACCAGATATTGCTGGAAAAGATCTGGCAAATCCGTTGGCAACGATTCTTTCTGCAGCAATGCTTTTACGATATTCTTTTAAGTTAGAAACAGAAGCAAAAGCAATCGAAACCGCTGTAGAAAAAGTTCTTGACGCTGGCTGGCGAACTGGAGATATTGCTGGGTCTCATCTTGAGCAAGTAAAAGCTGCAGGAAAACTTGTAGGAACAAAAAAGATGGGTCAACTTGTAGTTGAATATTTAAATAAGGAAATCTAACGTGTCGCCGTTTGGCATTTCAACTGAAAAGTCAACTTGTAGTTGAATATTTAAATAAATATTTAGTTTTGAAAATTGATTCGTAGGATTTTATACCTCGAACGCTTGCGTCGAGGTTTGTTCATTATTAAATTTTGGAGGCGTTCAAGTAATTTCTTTGAACGCCTTTTTTTACTTTTTACTTTTAGTTTGTGCAATGTTCCATCTCTGAAAATCAAGATAAAACTTTATACAAATTAAATAATTGTCAAGGTAAAATTTATATTTGCTTTCTTTTTCATTATTTTTGAATATTCTAAAATAAATTCCACTAAATTTGAGAAAAAAAATCGCAAAATAAAAAAAAACATGTTATAATTTAAACAATATGACATTAGAATCTACAAAGAAAGTTAACAAAATAAAAAGGCTTACAGGAACTTCGATTCCGCTTGGCGCATTATATACAAAAAAATCTTCTGTAATCGGCGAATATACTTCATTAAAAGAATTTGCTGATTTTTGCAAAAAAGCTGATTTAAAAATAATTCAACTTTTGCCTGTAAATGATACAGGAACGCAAAGTTCTCCTTATAGTGGACTTTCGGCTTTTGCACTTCATCCAATTTATGCTGATATTTCGGCTTTTGAGGAATTTGACAGTGCATGCAAGTTAGACAAAGGCATAAAAAAAGATTTTGATGATTTTGTCAAAAATTTTCATTATAAACCGCGATACAATTATCAAGAAATTCTAAATAAAAAAACGCAGTTGCTTCGTGCAATTTACGAAACAACTGAAATTGCAAAAAATGCCAAACCAAATTCTAAACTTACAAATTGGATTCAAGAAAATCCTTGGATTATCGAATATAGCGTTTTTAAGAATCTAAAATGGAAAAATATGCAAGCATCTTGGAAAACTTGGTCAAAGCAAGATCAAATTCCGGGGCAACAAGAAATTCAAAAACGTTGGAATGATAAAAGTCTTGCAAAAGAACATCTTTTTTACGCTTGGCTTCAATGGAACCTAAACCGTCAATTTAAGGAATCTTGCGATTATGTAAAATCGTTAGGAATAATTTTAAAAGGTGATATGCCAATCTTGATGAACGAAGATTCTTGCGATGCTTGGGCAAATCCGCAATTTTTTAATCATTCACTTCGTGCTGGCTCTCCTGTCGATGGCGAAAATCCTTGTGGGCAAAACTGGGGATTTCCGACATATAATTGGAAGAACTTAAAACAAGAAAAATATTCTTGGTGGAAAAATCGGCTTATTTCTGCTTCTCAATATTATAATGCTTATCGGCTTGATCATATTCTTGGTTTTTTTAGAATTTGGGCAATTCCACAATCTGATTCAACTGCAATTCTTGGACACGCTGAACCTTATGCTGGTATTACTCGCAAGGAACTTAATGCGCAAGGTTTTTCCGATGACAGAATTCGTTGGTTAAGTCAACCTCATGTTAGAACAGGCGATATTGATTATTTTACTTGGAATCAAGAAAAGTCACATCAAATTTTGTCTTTATGTTGTAATCAACTTGGCAATGAAGAATTGTGGCTTTTTAAGAGCGAAATTAAGGGCGACAAAGATATTTATTCCCTTGACTTACATAATTTTTACGAAAAAGAAGTTGCCGACAATATTAAGCAAAAGCTTGTTGAATATTGGAACAATCGCACTTTAATCGAAGTTGAAAAAGATGTCTTTGTTTCAGTTTGGACTTTTGATCAAAGTTTTGCTTGGTCAACACTTTCTGAAGAAGAAAAAGAAAAACTAGAAACTTTGTTTGTAAAAAAAGTTGAAGAACAAAATCTTTTGTGGAAAAATCAAGCGACTGACATTTTAAAAAATCTTACTTCTTGTACACAAATGCAAGCATGTGGCGAAGATCTTGGTGTTGGACTTGAATGTGTCCCTGAAGTAATGGAAAAAGAAAATATTCTTGGACTTAATGTTGTTCGTTGGACACGAAAATGGGAAGAACCTAATCAGCCATATATTGCTTTTAATGATTACAGAAAACTTTCTGTAACTACGACTTCAGTTCATGACAGTTCTACAATTCGCCAATGGTGGCAAGAAGATAAGAGCGCCGCAGAAATTATCGACGAGGAATATTGCCCAGACTTTACTCCAGAAATTGCAGAAAAAATTCTTAGTGCAACTGCAAGTTCAGCAAGTTTTTGGTGTATTCATCCGCTACAGGATTTTTTGTACTTAGACATTAATTATTGGCTTGTAGATCCAAAAGATGAGCGCATAAATGTTCCAGGCGAAGTAAGTGATTTTAATTGGACTTATAGAATGCCTTGTTTGGTTGAAGAACTTTCAAATAATAATAAATTAATTGCTAAAATAAAACAAATTGCTAAAAAGCATGACGGGAGTGAATTATGAAAAAATCTTATAATGAGTTTCACATAAGCCGAGAAGTACGCGAACAATGCAAGTTCAGCAGTTCACTTTATTCTTCGACAGGAAATGTTGTTATTTCCGATATGAAAGCTGTAAGAATTTTCACGGAAAAACTAAATCAACATTTTGATAAAATCGGTCTTCCTGAAAAACGAGTTTCTGCTGGCTCAATTAATGCGATGGGACTTATTGATGAAATTCTTCATTATTGTTGTATGCTTTATAGAAAAACAAAATTGTCTACAGCATTTTCTGACGCATTAAAATATTTAGACAATAAATATGGAACAGAAAAAATTGATGAACTTTTAATTCAGTTTAATACAGAATTTCCTCCAACTGAGGTTTATCGTGGGGAAATTTCTGTAAAAAAATATTTAAGTCAAACTGCGATTGATATTGGAACAGGCAAACTTCGTTCAAATAGAGAATCAAGTTTTGAAGAAATGATTCTTCTTCACCTTGAAAATGAAAATCCAGCATTTCTTCCTTTTAGCATTATGTTCAATGACCAAAAAGTTGCAAAGAATCCACTTTATCAAAAAACTTGGGCAGATGTTCAAAAGTATTTTGCAAAACTTCCAATGTTTGGTCCTTTTAATCACGACATTATAAACTTTCTTCGTGAACCGATTGTTTTTGCACCAACAAGTCTTCGCGGACAATTGGAATACATTCAGAAAAATTGGATGCAACTTCTCGGCGATTGGTTAAAGAGAATTCTTTCTGGACTTGATACTTTGAGCGAAGAAGAAAAAGCGGCTTGGCAGGGAATTAATGGCGGCGAAGTCGATGTTCCTGTAATGAGTTTTGAAAATTTAATGAATGAATATGAAAGATTCAGTGCTGACAGCGAATGGATGCCGAAAGTTGTTTTGATGGCAAAAACTGTTCTTGTATGGCTTGATCAACTTTCAAAAAAATATTCACGACAAATAAATCGTCTTGATCAAATTCCAGATGAAGAACTTGATATTCTTCGTGATGAAGGTTTTACAGGACTTTGGCTGATTGGACTTTGGGAACGTTCAAATGCTTCAAAACGAATTAAACAACTTTGCGGAAATCCAGAAGCAGCCGCAAGTGCTTATAGTTTGATGGATTACGATATTGCATCGAATCTTGGTGGTTGGCAAGCACTTGAAAATCTTAGAGCAAGATTGTGGCATCGTGGAATTCGATTGGCATCTGATATGGTTCCAAATCACACAGGAATGGACGGTCGCTGGGTTGTTGAAAAACCGGATTTATTTATTCAGCGATATGATAATCCGTTTCCGCAATATACTTTCAATGGCGAAAATCTTTCGCATGATTCTCGTGTCAGTATTTATCTTGAGGATCATTATTATTCAAAATCTGATTGTGCTGTCGTATTCAAACGCGTAGATAATGCAACTGGCGACACTCGTTATATTTATCATGGTAATGATGGAACTGGAATGCCTTGGAACGATACGGCGCAAATTGATTTTTTAAATCCGCAAGCACGTGAAGAAGTTATTCAAAAAATTTTACATGTTGCCAGAAATTTTCCAATTATAAGATTTGATGCGGCAATGGTTCTTGCAAAAAAACATATTCGTCGTCTTTGGTATCCAGAGCCAGGACATGGAGGCGACATTGCAACACGTAGCGAAACTGGGCTTACAACGCAACAATTTAATGACGCAATTCCAAATGAATTTTGGCGCGAAGTTGTAGATCGTGTTGCAAAAGAAGTTCCAGATACTCTTCTTTTGGCAGAAGCCTTTTGGATGATGGAAGGTTATTTTGTACGCACTCTTGGAATGCATCGTGTTTATAATTCCGCTTTTATGAATATGCTCAAAAAAGAAGAAAATCAAAAATATCGTGACACTGTAAAAAATACAATCAAGTTTGATCCGCAAATTCTTAAACGCTATGTTAATTTTATGAATAATCCGGACGAAGAAACTGCTGTTGCACAATTTGGAAAAGGCGATAAATATTTTGGAGTTTGTACTTTGATGGTTACAATGCCAGGACTTCCGATGTTTGGTCATGGGCAAATTGAAGGCTTTGAAGAAAAATACGGAATGGAATATACAAAAGCATATAAAGATGAAAAACCAGATCAAGATTTGTACAATCGCCATTGTCATGATATTTTCCCTTTAATGAAAAAACGCTATCTGTTTAGCCAGAGTGAAGACTTTTTGTTTTATGATGTTTGGGATAACGGTCATGTTAACGAAAATGTTTTTGCATATTCAAATCGAGCAGGAAACGAGCGTGCTGTTGTTTTTTATAATAACAAATACGAACGTGCTTCTGGTTGGATAAAACAATCTTGTGAATACGCTGTAAAAAACGGTGACGCAATTGTAATGCAAACTCGTTCTATTGCCGATGGTCTTGGAATTAATGATAATCCTGAGAATTATCTTATTTTCCGTGAACAGCGCTCTAATTTTTGGTTTATCAGAAAAGCAAGTGATATTTGCCAAAATGGGTTGTTCTTAAGTTTAAATGGATTTGAATCTCAAGTAATGCTTGATATTATGCAAGTTCATGATACTGCTGATAAAAAATATAGTACATTGTGTCAAGTTCTTGAAGGTCGAGGTTGTTATAATCTTGATGAAGAATGGGACGAAATTTGCTACAAAGAATTATATAAGGCACTTGAAAATTTTGTTGATGAAAAATTCTTTACTGGCTTTGCAAAGTTATCAGAAAAAACAACCGATGCACAACTTGTAAAATTCACTTCTTCATTAAAAAAGAAAGGCGAAACATTCTACAAAGTCGCAAATGATTTTGCAGAACTGGAATTTAACAAACAACTTGAACTAGATTCAAAATCAAAGCAAGATTTGAAAAAAACAAGTTCAACAAACTCTAAAACTTTGAGCAAAATAAAACTTGAAACTCCGTTAAAACAGTTTACAAAATTTGAAAAGAATTTTAAAAAACTTTTTAAATTATACATTGCATCTGAAAAAAATCTTGCAAAGAAAAAACTTGAATCGGATTTTGTAACGGATTTAAATAAGGCTTCAAAGGTAGGAAAGATTTCAGACTTTATTTTGGCAGGACTTAATTATAAAGTTGTTGCAAAAGAGGCATTTATAATTAGTGCAATTCCTCTTTCTCTTTCAGATGTTTCGTTTGCTACAAAATGGTCTCTTTCAAGAAAGCTTATTCAGTTTATGAGTCAAAATAAAATTCAAAATGCACAAGAGCAACGCTGGAATCTTGATAGGCTTTGTCGACTTTCAATTTTGTCAAAAAAAGATTTTTCTTCAAAAGCAAAAAAATCTACTGTTAGAGAAATCGCAAATTATTTGATGAATAGTTCTTCTTCAAATATTCTTGTTGGAGCAAATAATTTTAATAATACAATGTGGTTCAATAAAGAAGCGTGTGATAGTGCGTTGTATCTTTTTGTTGTGGCAACAATTCTTTGTCAAGGAGATGCAAATGCAAAAGAAATATTTGCAGTTTATCGTGATTTAGTTGAAGCAGAGTTTAATTCTGAATATAAATGTTCTAAGTTTGTGGAAATCTTTGAGTCAAAGAAAAAAGTGACTGCAACAAAATCTGTGTCAGAAAAGAAAACTTCAACTAAAAAATTATCGACAGAAAAGAAAGGCGGTGCAGAAAAGAAAACTTCAACGACAAAAAAAACAACGACAACTAAAAAATCACCACCAGAAAAAAAATCAAAAAGTAAAAAATAAAACTTAGAATAAAAGGCTGACTTCGAAATGAAAGTCAGCTTTTTTTATGGGCGCGAGAGCCCGTGAAAATATGGAGCGAAGCGGAATATTTTCACAAGAAACAACCTGCTATGCGTGTGGTGGTGATTTTAAAAATCAAACAAGAGTTCTAAGAATTTTTATCAATTCTTCGACAGTAGAAATTGACGGTTTTTTTAGATTCACAATTTTTTTCAAATCTTGAATGTCTTTTGGAATTTGAATAGATTCGCCAATAGTTTGCTTAATGTAATCTGCAGAATAAGCTGGATGGAATCTATCTAGCAAAACAATTGCGCCACCGTATTCATCGATGAGATTTTGATTTTGAATTGCTGCAGCGTATGTTTGTGCAGTTCTATAATCTGTAAAGCGCTTATATTTTACAAACAATTCTTTTTCTGCATCGTCAATTTGTTTTTCAGAAACATGTGTAGCGTGAATAAAACTTTTCATTACAGGTTCATAGTGAGAAAAAAAATCTTCGAGCCTTTCAAGATTTGAAGGATCAGAAGCGTCTGCTGCTTCTCGATTTTTAAGCGGAATTACTGAATCCAAAATTATAGGATTCCCGATTGCATCTGTTGTGAGTTCTTGTGTTGTTGGAATAATAAAACCCGTCAATGGAAGCGAAAGTCGCCAACTGTAAAGACCTGCAACAATGTTTCCGTAGTTTTCCGGATCAAGTGCATAATAAATGTCGCTTGAAACTTTGTTTTTAAGGCGAGAAAATGCATAAGTGTAAAAGAAAGTTTGTGGAATTAATCTGCCAATATTTGCTGTTGTAGAAACAGTTAAATGAAATTCTTTGACAAGATTTTTATCCTCAAAAATTGCATTGATTAAGTCGTGTCCTGTTTGAGAATCTCCTTCAATTTCAATTGGATAAATATTTCCACCATTCCAAATAAAATCTTCTTCTGCAAGTCCACAAACTTTTCCTTTTGGATAAAGCAAAACTGATTTGATGTGCTTTTTTCCTTTTAAAGCTTTTGAAAGAATTGCGCCATGTTCGCCAGTTGTAAAATCAAGAAGAATTGAATTTTTGTTTTCAAGTTGAAGAGTTGTTTCTAGCATTGTAACAAGATAGAAAACGCCAAAGTCCCTTGAAGTATGTGTTGGTCCATGAAAAAGTTCTAGTGCAAAAAGTTTTTCATCAAGCTGTTTTAATTTTGGAGAAAAAGGAAATGCTTTTGTTGCAACTGTTTCGCAAATTATCGGAGAATATTCATCGTTAATAAGTGCAGAAGTTAAAGTTCCAGCAATTGAATTAAAAGTTGTATTTTCATTTGTGTACAAAATCCAGCGTCGTAAATCCGTAGTTCCATCAACTACATAAAGTCCGCCGTCATGTGGCATACAATTTTGAATTGCATTTTTGAATGAAGAAGTTACTGATTTATCTCTCGTGCTTGTTAATCTCATAAATATAATTATAACAGACTGAAAAAAAATGTAAACAATCCATAAAGTTTTTGCAAATTGCTTATATCTAAAATTTTTATAAAAGTAAAATATTGTGATGCAAGAATATTGAGATGCTTGAAAAAAAATCTTCTTCATTTTATTCTATGATGAAATATGAAATTTTTATCGCAATCATCTTTAGAATCTCAACAAATTTGCCAACGTTTTGTAAAATATGCAAAAATTTATTCTCAAAGTTCTTCAGAAAATGCTGACAAAAAAATTATTCCTTCAACGCCGCAGCAAGCAGAATTTGCAAAAATCCTTTTTGATGAATTAAAGGAACTTGGATTTTGTGATGTTTCAATTTCAGACAATTCATATATTTATGCAAACATTCCTGCAACAAAAGGTTTCGAAAATACAAAATCGTTTTGTCTTTTAGCACATCTTGATACAGTTGAAGAAGTTTCTGGAAAAAATGTGAATCCACAAATTTTTAAAAATTATGATGGCAAAACTATTTTTCTTAAAAATGGAATAGTTCTTGAGCCTTCAAAAATTCCAGAACTCAAACAAGCTGCCGACGAAAAAGATACAATAATCACAACTGATGGAACTACACTTTTAGGTGGTGATGACAAAGCTGGAATTACAATTATCGTAAGTGCACTTCAGTATCTTTTGGAACATCAAGAAATTCCACATGGAATGATAGAAGTTGTATTTTCACCAGATGAAGAAACTGGACATGGAATGGATAAAGTTCCACTTGAAAAAATTAAAAGCAAATTTGCATTTACTGTAGATGGTGGACATATTGGTGAACTTGAGTGTGAATGTTTTAACGCTTTTCGTTCAGATTTAGTTTTTACTGGAATCCCAAGCCATACAAACAATGCACGTGCTAACAAAATGGTAAATGCAATTTTGATGGCAACTGCTTTTGTTCAAAATCTGCCACGCCAAGAAAGTCCAGAAACTACAGATGGTCGACAAGGATTTTATTGTCCTCTAAAAATTTCAGGTTCAATGGAAGAAGCTTGTGTTTCGGTTTTTCTTCGTGATTTTGAAATGTCGAATATGGAACGTCGAAAGGCACTCGTAGAACAACTTGCCAATTCTGTTGTTGCCTCTTATGGAGGAAAAGTAAAAGTTCAACATATTCAGCAATATCTTAATATGCGCGATGGTCTTGAAAAAGTTCCGTATGTAAAAGAAGTTTTGATAAAAGCTTATGAAGAATGTGGAGTAGAGCCTATTATAACTCCAATTCGTGGAGGAACTGATGGTGCTCGTCTTACAGAACTTGGAATTCCAACTCCAAATATTTTTACTGGGGCACATAATTATCATTCGGCTTTAGAATGGGTTTCTTTAAATCAAATGGTAGTGGCAACTGATATTGTTATAAATTTAAGCACATTAATTACAAAATTATAATTATAAGGAAAATGAATTATGCATGAATATGTTATTGAAGGTGGCTTTCCAATTAAAGGAACTATTACAACTTGTGGAAATAAAAATGCTGCACTACCTTGTATTGCTGCAACTCTTTTAAC
Organism: uncultured Treponema sp.; assembly: GCA_964582685.1. Lineage (GTDB taxonomy): Bacteria > Spirochaetota > Spirochaetia > Treponematales > Treponemataceae > Treponema_D. The sequence goes on from CAZOTD010000020.1 coordinate 10,315, forward strand.
AGATGAAATGGTAACATTAAAAAATATTCCGTCAATTGAAGATTGTGTTGTTATGTTTAATGTTCTTAAATCACTTGGTGCCGAAATAAAAAAACTTTCAGAACATTCTTGGCAAGTTTGTTGCGCCAATGTGAACATTGCAGAAATTCCACCTGAAATGTCAAAAAAAATTCGTGCTTCAATTCTTTTTGCAGGTCCACTTCTTGCAAGACTTGGTAAAGCGGTTATGATGCCTCCCGGTGGTGATGTAATCGGACGTCGCCGTCTTGATACACATTTTCTTGCGTTAACTGAACTAGGTGCAAGAGTTGATATTGATGGCAAATTTATTTTTACTTCAAATAAACTTGTCGGCAATGATTTATTCCTTGACGAAACTTCTGTTACTGCAACTGAAAACGCTTTAATGGCAGCAGTCCTTGCAGAAGGAAAAACTAGAATTACAAACGCTGCAAGTGAACCTCATGTTCAAGATTTGTGTAATATGCTTAACTCAATGGGCGCAAAAATTACTGGAATCGGAAGCAATATTCTTTATATTGAAGGTGTAAAAAAACTTCATGGTTGTGAATTTAAAATCGGTCCAGATTATATGGAAGTTGGTTCGTTTATAGGACTTGCGGCTGCTACAAAAGGTTCAATTTGTATTGAAAAAATTAAACCAGAAGATATGCGTCCACTTAGAATTGCTTTTGGTAAACTTGGAATTCGCTGGACAATTGATGGCGATTCGCTTGAAGTTGCGCAAGGTCAAGAATTAAAAGTTAATACTGACATAGGCGGACAAATACCAAAAATTGATGATATGCCTTGGCCTGGATTCCCACCAGATTTAACAAGTATTATGACAGTAGTTGCGACTCAAGTTGACGGTAATGTCTTGATTTTTGAAAAAATGTTTGAATCAAGAATGTTCTTTGTTGATAAACTTATTAGTATGGGGGCACGAATTACTCTTTGTGATCCACATCGTGCTCTTGTTTCTGGTCCAAGTACACTTCATGGCGATAATTTAGTATCACCAGATGTTCGTGCTGGAATGGCGATGGTAATTGCGGCTCTTGCTGCACAAGGAGAAAGTCGTATAAGTAATGTTTATCAAATAGAGCGCGGTTACGAAAATCTTGTAGAACGCCTTAGAGGTTTGGGGGCACATATTAAGCGTGTAGAAGTTTAATTGAAATTTGTTCCATTATTAATTACTTTTGTTGCACTTAATTGACAACATTATTAACTCAATTATATATTATATTATTATGACAGCTAACGAACTTAGAAAAAAGTACATTGATTTTTTTAAATCAAAAGGTCATGTAGAAATTTCTGGGCAATCATTAATTCCAGAAAATGATCCATCGGTTTTATTTACAACAGCTGGAATGCATCCACTCGTTCCATATCTTCTTGGCGAAAAACATCCTGCTGGAACTCGCCTTACAGATTATCAAAAATGTATTCGTACTGGTGATATTGATGAAGTTGGAGATCCTTCTCATCTTACTTGTTTTGAAATGCTTGGAAACTGGTCGCTTGGCGATTACTTTAAAAAAGAATCAATCGCATATTCATACGAATTTCTTACTTCAAAGGAATGGCTTGGTTTAGATCCAAAAAAAATTTCTGTAACAGTTTTTGCTGGAGATGAAAATGCTCCTCGTGATGAAGAAGCCGCTACTTATTGGAAAGAAAACGGAATGGGCGAAGATAAAATTGCATATCTTCCTGCAAGCGATAACTGGTGGGCAGCTGGACCAACAGGACCTTGCGGACCAGATACAGAAATATTCTATTGGGTAGGAAATGGTTTTCCGCCAAGTGGTTCAAACAAGGCAACAGACAGTGATAACTGGTTGGAAATTTGGAACAATGTTTTTATGCAATATAATCGTGTAGACGAAAAAACTCTTGTTCCACTTCCTAAAAAGAATGTTGATACAGGAATGGGACTTGAACGAACAAATTGTATCTTGCAAGGAAAAACATCAGTTTATCTTACAGAAGTTTTCCAGCCGATTATTGCTAAAATTGAAGAACTCGCAGGTGGCTATATTTACGGAACTGATGATGAAAAAGATAAATCTGTTCGTATTATTGCAGATCATTCTCGTTCAGCAGTTTTTATTCTTGGTGACCAAAAGGGCGTAACGCCAGATCGTGTTGGAGCCGGCTATGTTCTTCGTCGTCTTATTCGTCGTGCCGTTCGTCATGGAATGAAACTTGGAATTGACCGCGATTTTATGGCAGACATTGCGAAAGTGGTAATTGAAAATTTTAAAGCACCATATCCTGAATTGATTCAGAATGCAGAAAAAGTATATAAAGAACTTACGGCGGAAGAGGCAAAATTCCGCACAACGTTAAAAAAAGGCGAAGCAGAATTCCAAAAAATGCTTCCTAACTTGATGAAAAATCCAAAGAAAATTATTTCTGGCAAAGTTGCTTATAATTTGTTCGAAACTTATGGTTATCCTTTGGAACTTACTCAAGAACTCGCAACAGAAAATGGATTTACAGTTGATGTTGAAGGTTTTAAAGAAGCGGAGCGAAAACATCAAGAAATGTCAAAAACAGCCGAAGCAGGAAAAGCAAAAGGTGGAATTGCAGAACAATCCGATGTTGCAACAAAATACCACACCGCTACACATCTTTTGCAACAAGCACTTATTGAAGTTTTGGGCGATCAAGTTGCGCAAAAAGGTTCAAATATAAATTCCGAGAGAATGAGATTTGATTTTACTTTTGAACGTCCAATGACAAAAGAAGAAATTCAAAAAGTTGAACAAATTGTGAATGAAAAAATAGAGGAAGATTTGCCTGTAACAATGGAAGTTATGCCTTTAGAAGCGGCAAAAGCTGAAGGGGCAAAAGCATTGTTCACAAATAAATATTCAGAAGATGTAAAAGTTTATACAATTGGTCACAATCCAAAAACTGATTGGTTTAGCAAAGAAGTTTGTGGTGGCCCTCATGTTCAGCACACAGCACAGATTGGAACATTCAAAATTGAAAAAGAACAATCTTCATCTGCTGGCGTACGTCGTATTCGCGCAACAATAAGTGGTGGTTTGCCACTTGAGCCACAGCACGAAAATGCTGTAACTTTAAGTTAATTTAATAATTTATAATAATTAGGAAGGAATAATAAATGAAAAAAATACTTTGTGTTGCTTTATTATCAGTTACTGCTCTTTTTTCAATTGTGGCGCAGTCAAATAATCTTCAACCATTAGTTGTTGTAAAACTGGACAGCCCAGAAACTATTACTTTAAAAGATTTGAAAGATTATGTTGAAGTTTATCAAACTCAAGCGGGAAGAACTTTTACAGTTGAAGAAAGAAAGCAAGTTCTTGAAGCTTTGATTAATCAAAAAGTTATTGTTCAAGCGGCAAAGAAAGACGGAATAACTTTAAATGGAACTCAAGTTGACCAATTGTATATTTCAAATATGTCGCAAATGGTTGGTCGCCAAGTTACAGAAAAAGAATTTGCCGATATTGTTCGTCAGCAAACAGGAAAATCTGTAGATGATTTTCTTCGTTCTCAAGTGAATATGAATGTGGCACAATATAAGAATTATCTTAAAAATCAAATGCTCGCTCAACAATATGTTGCTTCAAAGAAAGCAGATGAAATTCAAAAGATTCAAGCAACTGACAAAGAAATCCGTGATTTTTATGAATTGAATAAATCAAAACTTATCTGGAATGATATGGTTCACATGTTTTTAGTTTCAGTTAAGAAAAATGATAATCCCCAAGCGGCTAAAGAAAAAATCGAAAAGCTCATAAGTGATTATAACGCAAAAAAATTAACTCTTGACACAATGCGAGCAGACTCAAAAAATCCAGCATCTTCTGGTTACGTTGCAGGCGACCTTATGGTTGAAAAAACAGAACAATATGCAACTTTACTTAATGTTCCATACACACAAATTCTTGAAATCTTTGCACAAGAAAAAAATAAACCATCGGATATTCTCGAAACACCTATCGATTATCAATTTTATATTGTTCTCGAAAAATACAATGCTAAGATGCTCGGAATTTCCGATATAATTCAACCAGGTTCAACTGTAACTGTATACGAATATATTAAGCAGAATTTGACAAATCAAAAGCAAACTGCTGCTGTTCTTGAAGCAATTCAAGATATTTCAAAAGAACTTAATGTTCCAGCAAATGTTGAACGCAAAAAAACTGGTGCTGAACTTGATAAACTCCTTTCTTGGTAATTTAGGAGAAATTCGTGTCGCGTCACAAAAGTAGAATAATCGCGTTTCAAGCATTGTATTCCTGGGATGTAAGTGGAGAATCTATAGAAAATCTGCTTAAATTTTCTTGGATAGATTCAAAAGAAAAATTGGAAGAAAGTGATTTGACTTTTTCTAGATTGCTTATTGCTGGAACTATCGAAAATCTTGAACAAATTGATAAACTTATTGAATCTCATCTTTCAGAAAACTGGACTTTTGACAGATTGAATAAGGTTACGCTTGCAATTTTAAGAATTAGCGTTTATTCAATTATATTTCAAAAAGATATTGCGCCGTCGATTGTAATTGACGAAGCAATATCGCTTTCAAAAGATTTTGGTCCAGAAGATTCGTTTAAGTTCATAAATGCAATGCTTGATAAAATTAGCAAGGAACAAAAGTAAATACAAATTTTCTTGATAAGGAATTTTCAGTTGAAAAACAGTTTTAGACATTATGGTTTTTGTAATAGCTTGTTCGCGATTGTTGCAGCTATAATGACGATGTGCTGTTTTTTTTCATGTTCAAAAAATGTTTCAAGCACTTCGTTGACAACAACTCTTGATGAAATCGACAGTTACATTTCTCAAGGACAAACTGAAGATGCTCTAAAACTACTTGATAAAACAGATAACAAATCTCTTTCTGTAAATTTTAGACTTGGAATTTGTCGAAGATATTTATCTCTTGGGGAAACAAAACGCGCAGAAAAACTTATAAAATCTTGCTTAAAAAATCATTCCGACAATCCAGAAATTCTTGCCGTTTACAGTTCAATGCTTTTGAAAAACGACAAACTAAAAGAAGCTTTAGATGTTAGTAAAAAACTTTCTGGAACTCAATATGGTTCTTTTTATGCAGAAGCGTTGTTAAAGACAAAATTGAATTCTGCTTTTACAAATCTTCAATATGATGAATTTTGTTCTCAAGATTATGTAGATGTTTACTTTGATGCTTATTCTGGTTCAAAAGATAACAAATGGCTTCGTAATGTGGCAATAATTAATTTTATTTATGGCAAGCCAGAACTTTCTCTTGCTTTATGTCCTTCGATTTTCCAAGATTCACAAGATGCATATTTTTGGTCGCTTGTTTTTTATGACAATAAAAAATATGTCGAAGCGTCAGAAAATCTGAAAGTTGCTTTAGATTTAGTGAATCACACGTTAGAAGAAAACGAAAATTCGTTGTATCGAACATCTTCCGAAAAAAAACTTTTTGAAATGCAAACTCTTTCGCTAAAAATTAGAGCATTGCTTGCAGATTCTTATATAAATTTGTCAGAAGAAAAACTTGCAGAAAATGAACGTAATTCATTGTTGCAATATCTTACTTCTCTTGATGAAGAAACTAAAATTAATGACGGCGAAAATTCACTTGCAAATCAAGATGAAATTTCTGATATCGATATTCTTAGCGTAATTTATCTTAACAGTGCAATTTGGGCATTATCTCGAGATGATATCCAAAGTGCATATAAATTGCTTTCTTTTGAAGTTGAAAAATGGCCGGACTATGTTCCTGGTCTTATTGCTTATGGGAACTTTGCATATAATTCAAGTTTGATATCTCTTGACGATTCTTTGACACAGGAACTTCGTAAATTAGGAATTAAATCAATGGATATGGAAGCGTATGACAATCTTCCCAAAATTCCAGTTCAAGATGCACTTGCAAGAATGGAAGATAGCCTTGCACGTTTTAAGAATTTTCAACTTTATGTTGCTAAACTTGATTTAGAAGATAAAATTCAAAATTATTCTGATAAAGCGTATCTTGCAAAAATTTATAATGTAATTGAACGAAATACGCTTGGAACGAATATTTATCCGCCCGAAATCGCACGTTATGCAATTCACGGATTGCTAACTCTTGATTACAAAGAAGAAGCCGAAAATTTTTTTAGAAGATATATTTCAAAGAAATATGATTTTGCTGAAAGTGCTGATTTTTATGATGTTTTTTTTTACCATATTCACGAAATTGATAATTGGGAAATTGAAATTGCCGCTTGGTTTGCCGCAGATTCTAAAAAAGCAAGTCTTGCTTATTCGCTTTATGATTATCTAGTTTATGTGGAATATTTAAAGGAACAAAAATCTGTTCGAGAAATTTCAGTGCGTGCATCAACTTCTGCAATGATGAATCTTGCTATGATTCAGTCAAGTACAAAACGAAAAGAAGATGCTCTTTTTCTTTATGGAAAAATTTCGGGATTAACTCAAGATTTTAGAATTAAATCAGAAGCTTTTTATAGAATTGGTGTTTTATATAATGAAATGGGAAAAATCGAAGATTCAATAAAATCTCTTAAATATGCAATTTATCTTAATCCTGCACATTCAAAAGCTCGTTTGCTTTTGTCAAAGATTCGAAACTAAAACAAACTGCCTTGTAAGGCAGTTTGTTTTAGTTTCAGATTAGTTATTTTTCAATAATAGCGATAATGTCTGAGTTTTTTACGATGAGATATTCTTCTCCATCGATTTTAATTTGTGTGCCAGCGTATTTGTCATACATGATTAATTCGCCGACTTTTACAGTGATAGATTCTTTTTCTGTTCCAGGACCAACTGCTTCTACAGTTGCAGTTTGTGTTTTTTCTTGTGCTGCTTCTGGAATAATGATTCCTGATGAAGTTTTTGATTCTGCTTTTTCGGGTTTTACGAGAACTCTATCTGCTAAAGGTTTTATTTTCATTATTAACTCCTATAAATATAAACTTTTGATGATTATAATATAGTGATTTTAAT